>NZ_JBFUKO010000052.1:0-17780 GCF_056400805.1 Aminobacter sp. P4_H6_2 | reverse complement strand
CTTCATGCCCATGATGGGATAGACAAGGAATGGCAATGCAATGCCACCCACGGTGAAGACGGCCAGCCACAGCCTGCCGTTTTCGAGGAAGCTGCCAGCGCGTCCGGACGAAACGTCGGCGACCGACTGGCTTGTCGTTTCCTTGCCGAACAGGCCCGCCGGACGGAAGATCAGCACGAGCGCCATGATGATGAAGATCACCGTGGCCGACGCCTGCGGATAGAAGACCTTGGTCAGCCCCTCGATGACACCGAGCATCAGGCCAGAGACGATGGCGCCGAAGATCGAGCCCATGCCACCGATGACCACCACGGCAAAGATGGTGATGATGATGCCTTGCCCCATTTGCGGGCTGACCTGATAGATCGGGGCTGCCATCACACCAGCGAACCCGGCGAGACCGACGCCGAAGGCATAGGTCAGCATCAAAAGCCTCGGCACATTGATACCGAAAGCGCGCACCAGATCGGGGTTTTCGGTGGCAGCACGCAGGTAAGAGCCAAGCTTGGTGCGCTCGACCACGTACCAGGTGCTGAAGCAGACGATGATCGCAGCGACGATAACCCAGGCGCGGTAGATCGGCAGAAACATGAAGCCGAGATTGATGCCGCCCTTGAGGCTATCCGGTACCCCGTACATCTGGCCCGCGGCGCCATAATGAACGTTGAACGCGCCTTCGATCGCCATGGCGAGCCCAACGGTCAGGAGCAGCCCGTACGCGTGGTCGAGATCGTAGACGCGGCGAATGAAGATGCGCTCCATCAGGCCGCCGATAACGGCGACGACCAGCGGCACGATGACCAGCGCCCACCAATAGCCGATGGACGGCAGGCCAAGGCCCGGGAACAGTTCAGGCAAGCGCAGGAGATACCAGGCACCGAATGCGCCGAGCATGTATTGCGCGCCATGCACGAAGTTGCCAATGCGCAGCATGCCGAAGATGATGGCCACGCCAAGGCTCATCATGGCGTAGAACGAGCCATTGATGAGACCGACGAGAAGTTGGCCGAAAAGCAGTGCCGGCGGAACGCCAATCAGATCCATCATGGCTTCACACCCCGAGATAAGCTTGGATCTTGGCTTCGTTGCCAGCGAGCTCGTCGCGGCTGAAGCGTTCGACGACTTTGCCATGGTCGACGACGAAGTGCCGGTCGGCGAGTTTCGAGGCAAAGCGGAAATTCTGCTCGACGAGCAGGATGGTGAAGCCCCTCGCCTTGAGTTTTTCGAGCACCACCGCGATCTGCTTGACGATGACCGGGGCCAGGCCTTCGGTCGGCTCGTCGAAGATCAGCAGTTTCGCGCCGGTGCGCAGGATACGGCCGATGGCCAGCATCTGCTGTTCGCCGCCAGACAGCTTGGTGCCGGGGCTAGACCAGCGCGCCTTGAGATTTGGGAACAGTTCGAGGATCTCTTGGACGCTCATGCCACCTGGCGCGATGACCGGCGGCAATTCGAGGTTCTCCGCGACAGAAAGGCTGGAAAAGATGCCGCGCTCTTCAGGGCAATAGGCAATGCCACGGCGCGCGACGATCTCCGGCGCCTTCTGGGTCAGGTTTTCGCCCTTGTAGCTGATCGCGCCGGTCTTCTTGCGCACCAGTCCCATGATGCAGCGAAGCACTGTCGTCTTGCCGGCACCATTGCGGCCGAGCAGCGTGACGAGTTCGCCCTCGCGGATGTCGAAGCTCATGCCATGCAGGGCTTTGCTTTCGCCGTACCAGGCATGCAGGTCGGCAATGTCGAGCACCACCTTGTTATTGTTCTCAGTCATCCGCACCACCGATATAGGCTTCGATCACGCGCGGATCGCGCGACACGGTTTCGTAATTGCCCTCGGCAAGCACGCGCCCCTGCGCCAGCACCGTGATGGTGTCGGAAAGGGCCGCAACGACCGACAGATTGTGCTCGACCATGAGGATCGTGCGATCGGCGGAAACCTTGCGGATCAACTCGGCGATGCGGTCGACATCCTCGTGGCCCATGCCCGACGTCGGCTCGTCGAGCAAAAGCATCTCGGGCTCGAGCGCCAGCGTGGTGGCGATCTCAAGCGCGCGCTTGCGCCCATAAGGCAGGTTGACCGCAACGTGGTTGCGATAAGACAGCATGCCGACAGCGTCGAGCAGTTCGTCGATGCGGTCGTTGAGCACACCCAGCGTGCGCTCGCTTTGCCAGAAGCGGTAGGACGTGCCGAGCGGGCGCTGCAGCGCCATGCGGACATTCTCGCGCACGCTCATGCGCGGAAACACAGCCGATATCTGGAACGAGCGGACAATGCCCTTGCGCGCCACCTCTTCGGGCTTCAGCGCGGTGATATCCTCGCCATTGTAGCGGATGGTGCCTTCGCTCGGCGCGAGGAACTTGGTGATGAGGTTGAAGGTGGTGGTCTTGCCGGCGCCGTTCGGGCCGATCAGGGCATGGATGGTATTGCGCCGGACCTTGAGGTCGACGTCCTTGACCGCCGCGAAGCCGTAGAAATACCGGCTCAGTCCAGACGCCTCGATGATATAGTCGTCCGCAGTGCCTTGTCGCACCTTGTCCTCCACGTAATTCAGATATTGCGGCGCTGCGCTCAGGCGTCGACGAGTATGCCCTTGGCGCGGGAAGCCACCTGCCTGAGGGCCACGACCTTCTGGTAGTCTTCCGAGCGGTAGAATTGCCTTGCGTCTTCAGCGCTCTGAAACTCGACAACAGAGATCGACGCCGGCTCCCAGCCTCCTTCGAGACTTTCGATGCGCTCGCTCGACAACACAAAACGTCCGCCGCTGCCAGCAAGGATAGGCCCGGCCACTGCGCGATAATGGTCATAGGCCGCCTGATCGGTAACCTCGATTTCGAAGATCAGATAGCCAGCCAATGTCCCGCTCCCAAAAGATGGTTGCCGGACCGCTTGGCAGCGGCCCGGCAGCCTGGATCAGCTCTTGGCAAGCTTGCAGACGCTCTTGTCGATCGAGCGGAAGGCGACATCGGCCGGAACGGTGGTCACGACCTTGAACACGTCCTGCGGATCGGAAGCCTCGCCGGGCGCGCGAACCTGAAGCAGCGTGGTGTCATGCACCAGACGGCCGTTCGGCAGCAGGGTCGCATTGTGCGCGAACATGTCGTTGATCTTGCCCTCGCGCAGCTTGGCGAGCACGGCGGTCGGATCGTCGGTGCCGACGGCCTTGACCGCGTCAAGGTAGTTGGTAGCCGCCGAATAAGCGCCAGCCGCAACCCAGCCTGGCGCGTTGCCGGTCCTTTTCTGCATCTCTTCCTTGAAGCGTTTGGAAGCGTCGTCGGTGTTCCAGTACCATGGCGAAGCGAACTGGATGCCCTTCAGAGCCTCAAGACCAATGGCACGCGCGTCAGACTGGTGCAGCACGGTCAGCGCCACGCGCTGGCCTTGGTCGATCAGGCCGAATTCCTGCACCTGCTTGAGCGCATTGACCAGTTCCGGACCGTTGACGGTGAGTGCCACGACCTTGGCGCCTGACGCCTGCGCCTGCAGGATGTAGGACGAGAAATCGGTTGTACCGAGCGGTGCGCGGATGGCGCCGAGGATCTTGCCGCCCTCTTCCTCGACGGCGGTCTTGACGCTCGCCTCGAGCACCTTGCCTGCCTCATAGTCAGGCGAGATGATGAACCAGCTTTCGCCGCCGTCCTTGAGCTGAGCGCTGACCGAAGAGCGCACCTGCGAATACGCGTCATAGGCCCAGGCGATCCCGTAGCCGTTGCAATCGGCCTCGGTCATCTTGTCAGTCATCGGCGAGACGAAGAAGCCGAGCTTTTTCTGGTCACCGAGCAGCGTGTTGACGGAAAGCGCAATGGCCGAGTTGGCGACGTCGAACAGCGCGTCGACATTGTCGCGCTCCAGCCATTCGCGCGCGATCGACAGCGCAATTTCGGGCTTGTTCTGATGGTCGGCCGAGACCAGCTCGATCGGCTTGCCGAGCACCTCGCCACCGAAATCGGAAATGGCGAGTTTCACCGCTTCAACGACCTCGGTTCCGCCAAGCGCTGAGAAGGACGAGCTCTGGTCGTTGAGCACGCCGAGCTTGACGCTCGGCGCATCCTGCGCGGCAGCGCTCAGGGCAGTCGACAGCAGCAATGCCGCTGCGAAAATGGACCTTTTCATATGTTTCCTCCCGAGAAACGAAAACTTTGTTGCCGATCTTGTATGCGCGGCAATGCGCATCAAGCCAGCGGGCCACAAAGGACCCGCCGACTCTGCAAGAGAAATCGCAGCAAGCCCGTGGTTCGAGCATCGTCCATGCGGACTAGCGCATGTTCGCCGTAGCCAAAAGCTGGGCGCTTGCTGGCATCGTCTAGCACCTGTTAGTTCGTTTGTGGGATGCGATTGCGGGCTGGGGCGACAGACATCGCCGCATGAGCGAATTCGATACGATCATCGTTGGCGCCGGATCAGCCGGCTGTGTGTTGGCCAACCGGCTGAGCGAAAACCCGGCGCACCGCATCTTGCTGCTTGAGGCTGGCCCTTCCGACCTGCATCCGCTAGTGCGCATGCCGCGCGGTTGGGTAAAGCTGACCAGGCACCCAAAGCGCTCCTGGAGTTTCCCGGTCGAACGTGAAGAAGGTCGTCCCGAAGGCGAAATTTGGGCCCGTGGTCGCGGACTCGGTGGCTCCAGCTCGATCAATGGCATGCTCTATTGTCGTGGTGCACCAGAGGATTACGACAGTTGGCGCAAGTTTGGCGCGAGCGGCTGGGACTGGTCCGTTATGGCGCCGGTCTTCAGCAAGATCGAAAACCATGAGCGCAGCGCAACCGACATTCGCGGCGGCGACGGCCCGCTTCAGGTCAGCATGCGGCCCCTCGCCGATCCGCTCGGCAACGCCATCTTCGAAGCCGGCGCATCGCTGGGGCTGGCAAGGCTCAATGACCTCAATGGCGAAACCCGTGAAGGCGTCGGCACCTATGCCCACACCGTCGGCCACGATGGCCGACGCATGAGTGCCGCCCGCGCCTTCCTGCACCCGGCGATGAAGCGCAAGAACCTCGTCGTGCGCACCGGCGTGCAGGCGACACGGATCCTCTTTGAAGACTGCCGAGCCGTCGGTGTCGAATTCGACAGTGGCACGCGCAAGGAAGTCGTGTGCGCCCGGCACGAAGTGATCGTTGCCTGCGGCGCGATCCAGTCGCCGCAACTGCTGCAGGTCTCGGGCGTCGGCCCGGCGGACGTACTCGCGGCGGCTGGCGTCAATGTCGTCGCGGCGTTGCCCGGGGTCGGCAAAAACCTCGCCGAACACCTCGTCGTCGCCCTGCCTCACCGCTTGGCTGGCCTGCCTGGCCACAATGGCCGCCTGCGCGGCCTGCGCCTCGTTGGCGAGGTCATGCGCTACTATCTCAACGGCACCGGCCTGATGAGTTTTGGCGCCTCCGAAATGGGCGGTTTCGTCCGCTCATCGCCTGGTGTAGTCCACCCCGACCTCCAGCTGTCGCTTTCGCCCTACACCTTTGCGCGCGGCCTGCTGCAAGGCAGGCTGRAGCTCGAGGACAAGCCGGGCCTCACGATTATCGGTTATGCGCTGCGTCCAGAAAGCCGCGGCGAGGTTAACATCCGCACGCCTGATATGCGCGACATGCCGCAGATCAAGCCCAACTGGCTCGCTACCGAAAGCGATCGCCGTATGGCGGTCGCGATGATGCGGACCATGCGCAACTTCGTCGCCCAGCCATCGCTACGCCCCTACGTGAAAGAAGAGATCTGGCCAGGGGCCTCGGTGCAAACGGACGAGGATTTGCTCGCCGCTTTTCGCGGCACATTCGTCTCCGGCCTGCATGCCATCGGCGCGTGTCGCATGGGTAGCGACGCCGACGCGGTGGTCGACGGGCGCCTCCGCGTTCATGGCGTAAACGGCCTGCGGGTCGTCGACGCCTCGGTCATTCCAGCGCCGATGTCCGGCAACACCAACGGCCCAGTCATGGCGCTCGCCTGGCGCGCCGCCGATCTGATAATTCAAGATAGAAAATTCTAGTAATATATTGTCATTACTCATTTTAAATATGAACCACGATAGCCCTGCCTAAGCCTGCATCTAAAAGCTAAAAAGGCGCCACCGGAATCCGGCAGCGCCTTTCCAAGTTCTGATGCCGCCCTGGATTATTGGGCGCAATCGGCGCGCTCGACCAGCCCATCCTCGCGCAGCAGATACGGGTTCTTGACCGCCTTCAGGCTCTCCACCGAAGGCAGGAAGTGGTTGTCGGCACTCGCCGCAAGCTTGCCGGTGAGGGTCTGGATGGTGCCAGCATTGGCCTCGATCCAGGCCGCGACAGACTTGCCGTCGGTCTTGCCCGAACCGTTCATCGCGGCAGCCAGGATGAAGGGCTGGATGTAATACGGCGTCAGCGCAGAAGGGCCGCCCATGCGGTCGAGGTCCGGAATCTCAGCCTTCGCCTTGGCCGCGAACTTTGCGAATTCCTTCTCGCCCAGCGCATCGCCCGGGCAATAAGTCATGCCTTCGAACTGCACCGAGTAGACGTCTTCGAACGGCTCAGTGCCGATCGTTGCCGCATTGCCGACCGCGTAGTTGGTCATGGTCAGGCTCGCCAGCACCGGCACGTCCCAGCCGATGTCGTAACGGTTTTCCAGCATTTTTCGCGAGTCATCGCCGATCGAATTGATCAGCAACACCGCCTGCGCTTCCGAACTGCGCAGCGAAAACAACTGTGGGGTCATATCTTCGGTGCGGAAGGCGAACTCCTGGACAGCAATAGGCTCGACGCCCTTGGCCTTCATGTAGTTGACGATGTCGGCGACAGCCGCCTTCGACATGCCGCCATTGTCCGAGATCAGCGCCAGCTTGTTGAGCTTCAGCACGTCGAGCGCATAGGCGATGTTTGGGATCATCTGGTTTTCGCCGATCGGCGAGGTCGAGAAATGATACGGGCCGACCTTCGGCGTCAGTTGGGTCGAGGCGGCGCTCGAAACCTGCGCGATGTTGGCCTCCGTGCCGATCGGCATCAAAGGCATTGTTTCCTGGCTTGTCGCCGGACCGACCACGGCCTGCACCTTTTCGCTTTCGATCAGCCGGCGCATTTCGCTGACGCCATGGGTCGGATCGGTCATGGTGTCGGCGAGCACCAGTTCAACCTTCTTGCCGAGGATGCCGCCGGCAGCATTGATGTCGTCGATTGCACGCTTCCAGGCGATCTCGGCATTCTTGCCGATCGAGGCACCAGCACCGGTCAGCGACATGATACCGCCGATCTTAATCGTCTCTTCGGCCTGTGCGGCGTTGACGCCAACAAGCGCGGTGAAAGACATCAGCGCTGTAGCGAGCGTGCGCCGGCGGAGGGGCGTTGAATTCATATTGATCGTCTCCTCAAAATCAGTCCCCGCCCTTCCACTCAAAGGCGGGTGGAAACATCGTCCATAAGGACCACATTCTATTGAAGCCTCGCCCTACCGTGCTCAGCTCGCGTCCGGCTTGGCGTGGCGTTTGATGAGGTCGAGAAACAACGGTGTCTCGCCGCCGCCATGGAYCTCGAGCGTCGTACCGGTCAGGAAGCCCGCCGTCGGCCCAGCCAGGTAGAGAGCCGCCTCGGCGATGTCCTCGCCCCGGCCCATGCGCCTCATTGGCACCGAAGCGGCAATTGCCTGTTGTGCTTCGTGCGAACCATAGGTTTCGGCGGCCTTTACGGTCTCGACCAGGCCGACGACGATGGCGTTGACTCGTACCTTCGGAGCCCATTCCTGCGCCAGGCTGGTGGTCAGGCTGAGCAGGCCGGCCTTGGCAGCACCATAGGCAGCCGTGCCCGGCGAAGGCCGGCGGGCCGAAACGCTGGCGATGTTGATGATGTTGCCGCCTTCCGGCAGCTTGGCCATCCAATGATAGGCCGCCTGGGAAAGATAGAGCGGCGCCATGAGGTTGAGATTGACGATGGCGTCCGAAAACCGTGGCGAAACCGTCGCGGCCTCGACATGCGGCGAGCCGCCGGCATTGTTGACCAACACGTCGACACTACCATGCTCTTCGCCGACCCTGTCGATCAGCTCCTTGCAAGCTGCGGCATTGCGCACGTCGCATTGCATGAAGGTCGCTCGGCGGCCGTTGGCATGCGGCAGGCTGTCGGGCTCGCCGCGCGCGCAGACTACGACTGTCGCGCCGGCGCCCAGAAAGCCTTCGGCGATAGCGCGGCCGATGCCTTTGGTGCCGCCGGTCACGACGACCACACGTCCCTCGAAAATGGTCGAAGCCGGATGTGWGGCGCTGCTCATGTCGTTCTCCAAGCCTGCGTCTGCCGTTGCCCGTGATCCTACACGCCTTTAAGTCCACCAACGGCGGGTTTATTCGTCCCTTCGGACGATGCTGGACGGTATTCGATGCCTATGTTTCCGCCAAACTAGCCCGGCTGGCACCGATGCGCAGCCAAATCGTCGTCCCGCGCCGGACAGGTAACCAGATGATATCAGAAGACGCCGACTGGAAATTCACCACCATTCCAAATCTTTGCGCGCGCGCGGCCGAAGTCTACGGCACGCGTACCGCCATCGAGGACGGCATCACCTTAAGTTTCGTCGAGCTGGACGCAATCCGGCGCCGCGTCGCCAAGGCGATGATCGCAACCGGTGTTAAAAAGGGCGATCGGATCATGATCTGGGCGCCCAACACCTGGAAATGGTTCGCCACGGCCCTTGGCCTGGTCAGCGCGGGTGCCGTGCTTATCCCCGCCAGCACCCGTTTCAAAGGCACCGAGATCGCCGAACTGGTCAAGCGCAGCGGCACCTCGATGCTGTTTTCCGTCGGCGAGTTCCTGGGCACCTACTATCCCGACCAACTCAAGGCCGAAACGCGCGAGATCCTGCGCCAGGTGGTGGTCATCGGTGAGACACGCGGCAGCGACAGCGACTGGGAGACCTTCGTCGCCGGTGGCGAACGCGTCAGCGATACCGAACTTGCCGAACGCGAAGCAACTGTCGGCCCCGACGACCTATGCGATATGCTCTTCACCTCTGGCACCACGGGCTATCCCAAGGGTGTGATGTACGGCCACCAGCAGTGCCTCAAGGCGATCGACGCTTGGGCGACACGCGTGGGCATCCGCGAACACGACCGCATTCTGGTCATCCCGCCCTTCTTCCACGCCTTCGGCTACCGCTCCGGCGCAATCGTCTCGATGATGCGCGGCGCTGTGCTGATGCCGCACCTCACTTACGACGCCGGAGAAATCCTCGGCCGCGTCTCGGAGGAAAAGATCAGCGTCATCCCTGGCCCGCCTGCCATCTTCCACGGTATGCTCCAGCATCCGGAACTGGCGAAGTTCGACACCGGCAGCCTGCGCCTCGGCGTCACCGGCGGCGCGGTCGTGCCGTCGATCCTGATCCGGCGCATGCGCGAGGAACTTGGCTTTGCCGGCGTCGTCAACGGCTACGGCCTGACCGAATGTGGCGGCTACGGCACCATGTGCCTGGCAACCGATCCCGACGAGGTCATTGCCAACACCGCCGGCAAGGCGGCGCCAGGCGTCGAAGTCCTCATCATGGGCGATGACAGGAATTTCCTACCCGACGGCCAGCCCGGCGAGGTCGTCATCCGCGGCTACATCGTCATGAAGGGCTATTTCAACGACCCCGAAGCGACCGGCAAGACAATCGACGCCGAAGGCTGGCTGCACACCGGCGACGTCGGCTATTTCGACGCGGACGGCAATCTGCGCATCGAAGACCGTCTCAAAGACATGTACATTACCGGCGGCTTCAACTGCTATCCAGCCGAGATCGAGCGCATGCTCAGCACCCATCCGGCGATCGGCATCGTCGCCGTCATCGGAGTGCCTGACGAGCGTCTCGGCGAAGTCGGCAAGGCTTTCGTCGTACTGCGTCCAGGAACCATGGCCAGCGAAAAGGACATCATCGACTGGTCGCGCGCCAACATGGCGAACTACAAATGCCCGCGCAGCGTTGAGATCCGCCCGTCGCTGCCCACCAGCCCCCAGGGCAAGGTGCTGAAAAACCTGCTGCGGGAAGAGACACCCCAAGACGCTTGATCGCAGCCGCCGAAGCGTCAGGCTTTGGATCAGAAAGACAAAACGGGACGGTGCATCGCCGTCCCGTTCGTTTTGCAGCCAAGGCCCGGGCATTCGAGCTACGCCGGACAGCAAAAAGGGCGCCGGTTTGCCGACGCCCCTTTTTGCTGATTGCTTGGCTCGTATGGCCTACGCGCCGTAAACCGGTTTCGAGGCCGGGCGCTCCGCCACCAGTTGCTTGATCTTGTCGCCGAGTTCGGCGGCATCCCAGCGGCTGCCCTTGTCGAATTCGGGCCCGTCGTTCCAGCCCAGCGTCACGCGGATCTTGCCACCTATCAGCTCAAATATCTGCCCGCTCACATCGGCAGAGGCCGAGCTGCACAGCCAGGCGACCAGCGGCGCGGTGTTTTCCGGCGCGAAGATGTCAAATTCACCTTCCTTGGCCTGCATTGCCTCGGCGAATGCCGTTTCGGTCATGCGCGTGCGGGCATTGGGTGCAAGGCCGTTGGCGGTGATGCCATAGCGGCGCAGTTCGGCTGCCTGTACCAACGTCAGCGAGGCGATGCCGCCTTTGGCCGCCGAATAGGCACTTTGACCGACGCTCCCTTGAAGGCCTGCGCCCGACGAGGTGTTGACGATGCGTGCGTCAACGGTTTTGCCTGCCTTCTGCTGGGCGCGCCAGTAGTCGACGGCATGGCGGCTGACGCAGAAATGGCCGCGCAGATGCACACGCAGCACGGCGTCCCATTCCTCCGGCGTGCAGGACACGAACATGCGGTCGCGCACGAAGCCGGCATTGTTGACCACGGCATGCAGGTCGCCGAAAGCGTCAAGCGCCGCCTTGACGATGCGCCCGCCAGCCTCGAAATCGGCGACATCGTCATAGTTTGCAACTGCCTCGCCCCCCATCGCCTTGATCTCGTCGACCACTTGCTGGGCCGGGGTTTCAGCCGTGCTGTCGCCATGCGTGCCGACACCGAGATCGTTGACCACGATTTTTGCGCCTTCGGCCGCCAGACCGAGCGCGTAGGCACGGCCAAGGCCCCGGCCCGCGCCGGTGACGATCACAACCCTGTTTTCGCAAATACCCGACATGTCAGTCCTTCTCACTTGGTCTTCGACAGCCGCACGGCGCGAGCCTGGCCGGCATTGCGCTTGCGATTTGGCTCGGCGGTGCCGAGCGGCTCGCATTCCACGAGATCGGCAATCGATCGGTCGGCCAGCCGCTGATATTCGCCGTCGCCGTTATTGCGCCAACGGATCGCCTCTTCAGGCATTTCCTTGATAATCTTGGCCGGATTGCCGGCGATCAGACTGCGCGGCGGTGTCACCACGTCGTTCTTGACGAGGCTGAGTGCTGCCACCAGGCTGTCGTCGCCGATCACCGCCCCGTCGAGAATGACCGCGTTCATGCCAATCAGCGCGTTCTCGCCCACCGTGCAGCCATGCAGGATCGCGCCATGGCCAACGGTCGCGCCCCGACCGACGATGCAGTCCGACCCGGCGCCCGTATGCAGCGTGCAATTGTCCTGCACGCTGGCATCGCCGACGACCGTGATCCGCCCGAAATCACCGCGAAGCGACGCGTTCGGGCCGATATAGCAGCGCGGGCCGATGGTCACGTCGCCGATCAGCACCGCCGTCGGGTGCAGATAGGTGGTCGGGTCGACCACCGGCACGATGCCCTCGAATGCATAGACAGGCATGGTCAGAGCCTTTCGATGATGGTCACGTTGGCTTGGCCGCCGCCTTCGCACATCGTCTGCAGCGCATAGCGGCCGTTGCGGCGCTCGAGCTCGTTCAGCATCGTCGTCATAATGCGTGCGCCGGTGGCACCAAGGGGATGGCCGAGCGCGATCGCGCCGCCATTGACGTTGACCTTGTCGCGCGGAATACCAAGCTCCTTGATCCAGGCAAGAGGGATCGAGGCGAAGGCTTCGTTGCATTCGAACAGGTCGATGTCGTCGATCCTCAGGCCGGTCTTTTCCAGAGCGTATCGCGTTGCCGGAATGGGCGCCGTCAGCATCCACACCGGATCGGCGCCACGCACCGTCATGTGGTGGATGCGAGCGCGAGGCTTGAGATTGTGATCCTTCACGGCGCGCTCGGAGGCGATAAGCAGCGCTGCCGAGGCGTCGGCGTTTTGGCTGGCGACGCCGGCATGCACGCGGCCGCCCTCGATCAGCGGCTTCAGCGTCGCCATCTTTTCCAGGGTCGTGTCACGGCGCGGCGTCTCGTCGACGGCGAAATCGCCGATTGGGGCAATCTCATTGACGAAGCGGCCTTCATCGATCGCGGCAATGGCGCGCAGGTGGCTTTCAAGCGCGAACTGCTCCATCTCTTCGCGCGAGCATTGCCACTTCTCCGCGATCATCTCAGCCGAGCGAAACTGGCTGATCTCCTGGTCGCCGTAGCGGGCCAGCCATCCCGGCGAAGTGCTGAAGGGGTCCGGAAATCCGAACTGCTGTCCGACGATCATGGCGGAAGCCATCGGCACCATGTTCATGTTCTGCACGCCGCCGGCAACGACAAGGTCCTGCGTGCCGCTCATCACCGCCTGGGCGGCGAAGTGCACAGCCTGCTGGGCCGAACCGCACTGGCGATCAACCGTCACACCAGGCACATGGTCGGGTAATCCTGCCACCAGCCAGCAGGTACGGGCGATGTCGCCGGCCTGCGAACCGATCGTGTCGGTGCAGCCATAGATCACATCGTCGACCGCATTCGGATCGACGCCGGTACGCGACATGAGTGCCTTGATTGGATGGGCGCCGAGATCGGCCGAATGCAGCCCCGCAAGCGAGCCCTTCTTGCGGCCGACCGGCGTGCGGATGGCATCGACGATGTAGGCTTCAGGCATTTTCGGCCTCTCTGGTAAAGGTATGTTCGGGTCCGAGCGGGCGACCGAAGACGCGTGCGGCGACGCGCTCGCGGTGGAAGGCGCTACCGCCCCACCAGTTGGCGAGCGCAATGCCGCGCTTGAGAAAGAAGTGGACGTCCACTTCCCACGAATAGCCCATAGCGCCATGCACCTGGATCGAGGTACGGGCAGCGACGTCGCAAGCGTCAGTACAGGCGAGCTTGGCCTGCGAGATGCGGGCGCGGCTGTAGAGGTCGGCGTTCTCCAGCTGAGCAGCAGCCGCATGCAGCACCGGCCGGGCGAACTCGATTTTCACCTGCGCGGTCGCAAGATGGTGTTTCACTGCCTGGTAGGAGCCGATCGGCTTGCCGAATTGCTGGCGCTCTTTGGCATAGGTAACGCCGAGATCGACGCAGCGCTGGGCCATGCCTTGCATCTGCGCGGCTGCAAACAGCGCGCCTCGGTCGAGTGCCGCTGCCAATGGCGCTAAGGCCTGCGTTGCATCTGCCACCAACGTCTCAGAGCTTGGCGTGAATTCGACAGTGAAAAGGCGCCGAAACGGGTCGACGCTCGGCTGCGCCACGATGCTCGCATTTGCGCTCTCAACGAGATGCACGGCCCCGTCGCGCACGACGAGTATCGCAGCTGCGTTGTCGGCATCGGCAACGAACGGATTGGCCGGATGAGCCACCGCCACGGTCACCTCGCCCGCCAGCGCTCTTTCGAGCACTACTGCAGCACGTAGATTGTCGGCAAATTCCGCGAGCAACGGAAGCGCGACACCCGCATTCTCGACCAGCGGTTCCGGCAGCCCGGCATAACCGCAGGCTTCGGCGATCTGCACGAAATCGATGGCCTTGAGGCCGAACCCGCCCCTATCTTCAGCGACCAGCGCGCCGGCTAGGCCCATCTCCACGATCTTGGCCCAGCGGTTTTCGTCTCGCGCAGCGCCCTCGCCCATCAACCGGCGCAGGTCGGCCGGCTGGCAGACATCTGCGAGCAGTTCACGAACCACGTCAGCGGTCATCGTCTGTTCTTCGGAGAAACGGAAATCCATCTTTTCGCCTCCCCTTTAAGCGCGCGGCAGGCCGAGCATGCGCTCGGCAATAATGTTGCGCTGGATCTCGTTCGAGCCGGCATAGATCGGACCGGCGAGCGAGAAGAAATAGCCGTCGAGCCAACGCCCGATGTCGCCTGCCTCAGGTGCGCTGCGCAGGAGCTCCGCTCGCGCGCCTAGGATCGACAATGCCGCCTTGTGAAGCGCGATGTCCATTTCCGACCAGAATATCTTGTTGGTGCTCGCTTCCGCGCCAATATGGCCGCCGGCGGCAAGGCGCGATGCTGTGGCATAGATCGACAGCGCATAGGCCTCGGCGTCCATCCAGGCCTGCAGCACTGCCGCGCGGACTATGGGTTCCACCTCGGCCTCATGCGCTCTGTAGAGTTCGACCAGCTTGCGCGCCGCCACCTGGAAGCGTGCCGGACTGCGCAGCATCAACCCACGCTCGAAGCCGGCTGTCGCCATGCAGATGTTCCAGCCTTCGCCCTCACCGCCGAGGCGGTTGAATGCCGGCACGCGAACATTGTCGAGGAAGATTTCGGCAAAGCCGGTCTCGCCATCGATCTGCGGGATCGCCTGCACGCGCACGCCTTGCGCATTGAGCGGAAAAAAGATCAGCGAGAGGCCTTTGTGACGCTGCGAGGCCGGATCGGTGCGGAACAGGCCGAAAGCCCAATCAGCGAAGACGGCGCGCGACGACCAGATCTTGTGGCCCTTGAGCACATATTCGTCGCCTTCGGGCACAGCCGTGGCGCGCACGGCAGCCAGGTCGGAACCGGCCTGCGGCTCGGACCAGGCCTGTGCCCAGATCTCGTCGCCGGAAGCCATGGCCGTCAGGAAGCGCGCCTTCTGCTCCGGCGTGCCATATTCCATCAACGTGGGGCCAAGCAGGAAGATGCCGTTCTGATTGACGCGCAATGGCCCTGCGGCTCGGTAATATTCTTCCTCGAAGATCAGCCACTGGATCAGGTCGAGACCGCGTCCGCCATAGCTTTCGGGCCAGGTGACCATGCCCCAGCGGCCTTCGTTCAGCACGCGCTCCCAGGCGCGATGCGCTTCAAAACCCTCGCGGCTAGCGTCGAAGGACGGAAGCGGCTTTTGTGGCACATGGGTTTCGAGCCAGGAGCGCACTTCCTGTCGGAAGGCCTTCTGCTCATCGGTGTAGTTCAAATCCACGCGTGGGAAATCCTGTTGGGTCGATCTGGCGGCGAATGGCTCAACCTTCGCCAGCCTGCTTCTTGTTAGCTGCTGCCATGCTCTTGGCGTCCTGCCCGCCCAGCGTGTTGCCGGTGGTCAGGTCGTTCTGGGCATGGGCGAAATGGTGCATGTGGTAGTGTGCATCCATGGCCGTGCGCTTGCCGCGCAGATCCTCGACATGGTTAATCGCCTGCTTGGACAGCCAGAGCCCAAGGCGCGGATATTCGGCGAGTTTGCTCGCCATGCTGCGACCGGCGTCTTCGAGCTCTTCGCGCGAGACGATCTTGTTGACCATGCCGTATTTCTCGGCGCGTGCCGCTGGCATCCGCTCGCCCATCATCAGGAACTCCTTGGCAATGCGCGGCGGCAGCTCGAAGGCATGGGCGAAATACTCGACGCCGGGGATGCCCATGCGTACCACCGGATCCTGGAAAAACGCATCGTCAGTCGCAACGATAAAGTCGCAGACCCAGGCCAACATCAGTCCGCCGGCAACACAAGCACCCTGCACCAGGGCGATGGTAGGCTTGGGAATGTCGCGCCAGCGCCGGCACATGCCGAGATAGACCTCGTGCTCCCGGGTGTAGAGCATCTCGGCCGCCGGCTTGTTGGTGTGGTTGGCCCACATCAGGCGGCGGTCGAAGCTCTTGTTGACGTCACGGCCGGGCGTCCCGATGTCGTGGCCGGCAGAGAAATGCTTGCCAGCGCCACGCAGGATGATGACCTTGACCGCGTCGTCGTCGACGGCGCGTTTGAACGCATCATCGAGCGCATAGGTCATCTGCGAGTTTTGGGCATTGTTGAACTGCGGGCGGTTCATCGTCACCCAGGCAATCGGCCCTTCGGTCTCGTAGAGAACCGGCTGGTCGGTCTCATAGGCGATATCGGCCGTGCGCGGCTCTACCAGATCACTCATTTCAGGTTTTCCGCTGACAATTCAAATTCGTAGCTGACGGGAAACTACGTCCGCCAGCAAGCGGCGCAATCGTCCAAAGGGACTAACGCATCGGCGGAGCTGTGCGTCGTCCAGTCACTGGCAGATCGTGTCGATCTCGGCCAATTCTTCTGCCGAAAGCTTCCACGAAGCAGCAGCAGCATTGGCRACAACCTGTTCGGGACGCGTTGCGCCAGCGATGACGCTCGACACGATCGGCTGCGACGCCAGCCAGGAGAAGGCCAGTTCGAGGATGGTCTTGCCGCGCGCCTCGCTGAAGGCGATCAGTTTTTCCACCTTGTCGAGATTGGCGTCGGTCAGGCCGGCCTTGAAGTAGGCCATGTTCATGCGGGTGTCGGCGGGCATTTCCTGGCCCTTGCGGTATTTGCCGGTCAAAAGGCCGCTCGCCAACGGGAAATAGGGCAGCAGCGTCATGCCCATACGGCGCATAGCTGGAAACAACTCGGTTTCGGCCGCGCGTGAAATCAGATTGTATTCGGCCTGGGTGGATTGCAGGCCGTGCAGATTGTGGTGGCGCGAGGTCCAGCTGGCGTCGACCAGCTGCCATGCCGACAAATTGGAGCAGCCGAGATAGCGCACCTTGCCTTGCTTCACGAGATCGTCGAGGGCGCGCAGCGTCTCTTCGATCGGGGTCAGCGGATCCGGGAAATGATACTGGTAGAGATCGATGTAGTCGGTCTTGAGCCGGCGCAGACTGTTTTCCACCGCACCCATGATGTAGCCGCGCGAACCGTTGTAGCGCGTGCTCTTTTCGCGATTCAGCGGCGAAGCGAACTTCGTTGCCAGCACCACGTCTTTGCGCCGGTCGCCAAGGACTTCACCCAGCGCGGTCTCCGAACCGCCATTGACGCCATAGGAGTCGGAGGTGTCGAGTAGCGTGATGCCGGCGTCCAGTGCTGCATGCACCACCTTGCGCGCAGCTTCAGTGTCGAGGCTTTTGATCATACCGCCGAAATTGTTGCAGCCGAGGCCGACCACCGAAACCTCGAGGCCAGAACGGCCCAGAACGCGCTTTTCCATATCGCCTACTCCATCATCATTCGTCGCTAAGCATATGTATCAATTGATAGTCGCCTTGATCATATCGGCCGCCTTCTCGGCGATCATGATGGTCGCGGCATAGGTGTTGCCGTTGACCAGCACAGGCATCACCGAAGCGTCCGCCACCCTGAGCCGCTCGACGCCGCGCACGCGCAGTTGCGGATCGACCACCGAGTCTTCATCTGCGCCCATTCGGCAGGTTCCGGCGGCATGGTAGTGTGTCACCGTTGTCGCAAGTATATCGGCGCACAAATCGTCCAGCGATCGTATCGGCCGGGCCGGCAGCAACTCCTTCCCAAGCGAGTTTGCAAGAGCCGGCTGATGCACGATGGCACGCGCCCGGTCGGCACCTTCTGCTAGGATGCGGATGTCGCGCGGGTCGGAGAAATAGTTCGGCGAAATCGCTGCGTGAACAAGCGGATCGGCTGATTTCAGCGTCACCCGGCCGCGGCTATAGGGCGATCCGTGGTTGAGCAGCAGCGTGAACCCATGCTGCTTGGGCAACATGCCGAGCACGCCCGGCCCGCGCCGGATGACCAATGCCGGTGCCATGCACACCTGGATTTCGCCACCGGCATCGCGGCTATCTGCCTGGAAATACCCACTCGTCGGAAACAGCCCACGGCTCAACACGCCGCTTCGCCCGAACAGATATTGTGCGCCGGCCTTGAGCGCGCCCCATGGACGCACGTGGCTGTAGGCACTCACC
>NZ_JBFUKO010000051.1:0-17803 GCF_056400805.1 Aminobacter sp. P4_H6_2 | reverse complement strand
ATCCTGGACTGGCCCCGCGCATTGAAAGGTACGAAAATGACCAAGGCTTTGCCTGCCATTGCTTATGCTCTATTCCTCGCCGCCGTGGCGTGGATTTCACCTGCTGCAGGAGACGACATGCTCGAACTCGAGTTGCACGCAATGGCAGCAAAGGGCGACGCGCCCGCTATCCGAGGGCTCCTGGCCAAAGGCGCCAGTATCGACGCCCGCGACCAACGCGGCCGCACTGCGCTTCTAATCGCCACGCATGCCAATCAGGTCGAGGCCGCGAAGATGCTGATCCAGGCCGGTGCCGACGTCAACGCCAAGGATGCCATCAGCGACAGCCCCTATCTCTATGCCGGTGCGCGCGGGCATCTGGAAATCCTGCGCCTGACGCTCACTCACGGCGCTGACCTCAAGAGCACCAACCGTTATGGCGGCACGGCTCTTATTCCTGCTGCTGAACGCGGCCACGTCGAAACCGTGCGCGYACTGATCGAGGCCGGCGTCGATGTCGATCACGTCAACAAGCTCAATTGGACGGCCCTGCTGGAGGCGATCGTGCTGGCAGACGGCGGCCCGCACCATGTCGCGATAGTCAAGCTGCTCGTAGACGCAGGCGCCGACGTCAATCTTGCCGACGGCGATGGAGTGACGCCGCTTCAGAATGCGCGCAAGCATGGCTTCTCCGAGATAGAGAAGATCCTGGTCGCCGCCGGCGCGCAATAGTGTCACTGGGACTTACCGGCCGCCAGGGCCTAACCCTGTCCAGTCGAACTGGACAAATCCGCGCGGCCGCTGCGCTTGGACCCACGTTCCTAACCGCGAGTCCGCAATTCCAGAAAAGCAAAAAGCCGCCGGAGTGACCGACGGCTCGAAGCCATTCTGGTGGGCCGCAGCCCGCATGCAAGAGCCTTAGATTGCGGCTTCCAGCGTCGAAAGATGGTTCAGATAGGCTTCCGCCTTGGTGCGGGCCTGATCTTCCTTGGCGTCGGAGAGATCCTCGCGCGCTTCCTGGATACGGCGCAGCAGTTCAGCGCGGTCGATATCCTTGACCGATGTCGCCGATTCGGCGAGCAGCGTGCAGCCAGCCGGAACGATGTCGGCAAAACCGCCAAATACGACGTAGCGCTCTTCCTTGCCAGCAACGGTCTTCACCGTCACAACACCAGGCTTGATCGTGGTCATGACCGGCGCGTGGTTGGCCATGACAGTCATTTCGCCTTCCGCACCCGGAATGACGACGGACTCGACCTGCTCCGAAACGAGCAGACGCTCGGGCGAGACCAGTTCGAATTTGAAAGCTTCAGCCATGGTGTCTCACAAATGCTTGGACGGAGTTCCGAGCAGACCTGCCCGTAACAGGACAGTGATCGGGCGACAGCGCGGACCCCAAGGCCCGCGCTGCGGCTGGTATGATTATGCCGCTTCCGCAGCCAGGCGCTGGGCCTTTTCGATCGCCATGTCGATGCCACCGACCATGTAGAAGGCAGCTTCCGGCAGGTGATCGTATTCGCCGTTGACCAGGCCCTTGAAGCTCTTGATCGTGTCTTCGAGCGGAACCAGCTGGCCGGGCGAACCGGTGAACACTTCGGCGACGAAGAACGGCTGCGACAAGAAGCGCTCGATCTTGCGGGCGCGGGCGACCGTGACCTTGTCCTCTTCCGACAACTCGTCCATGCCCAAGATGGCGATGATGTCCTGCAGCGACTTGTAGCGCTGGAGGATTTCCTGAACGCGACGGGCGACCGAATAGTGCTCTTCGCCGACGATCAGCGGATCGAGCATGCGCGAGGTCGAGTCGAGCGGATCCACGGCCGGGTAGATGCCCTTTTCCGAGATCGCGCGGTTGAGAACGGTCGTCGCGTCAAGATGCGCGAACGAGGTTGCTGGCGCCGGATCGGTCAAATCGTCGGCGGGGACGTAAATCGCCTGCACCGAGGTGATCGAACCCTTGTGGGTGGTGGTGATGCGTTCCTGCATCTGGCCCATGTCGGTCGACAGCGTCGGCTGATAGCCCACGGCCGAAGGAATACGGCCGAGCAGAGCCGACACTTCCGAACCTGCCTGGGTAAAGCGGAAGATGTTGTCGACGAAGAACAGCACGTCCTGGCCCTGGTCGCGGAAATGCTCAGCGATGGTCAGGCCCGACAGGGCGACGCGAGCGCGCGCACCTGGCGGCTCGTTCATCTGGCCGAACACCAGGGCGCACTTGGAGCCTTCGGTCGAGCCGTTGTTCTCGTGCGGGTCCTTGTTGACGCCCGACTCGATCATTTCGTGATAGAGATCGTTGCCTTCGCGGGTGCGCTCGCCGACGCCGGCGAACACCGAGTAGCCACCGTGGGCCTTGGCGACGTTGTTGATCAGTTCCTGGATCAGAACGGTCTTGCCGACGCCGGCGCCGCCGAACAGGCCGATCTTGCCGCCGCGTGCGTAAGGAGCCAGCAGATCGACGACCTTGATGCCGGTGACGAGGATCTGCGCTTCGGTCGACTGGTCGACATAAGCCGGCGCTTCCTGGTGGATGGCGCGCTTCAGCTTGGTCTTGACCGGGCCAGCTTCGTCGACCGGCTCGCCGATGACGTTCATGATGCGGCCGAGCGTTTCGTCGCCAACCGGAACCATGATCGGCTCGCCCGTGTCATACACGGCCTGACCGCGAACGAGGCCTTCCGAGATGTCCATGGCGATGCAGCGAACGGTGTTTTCGCCGAGATGCTGCGCCACTTCGAGAATGAGGCGGTTGGAGCCGTTCATCGTCTCGAGTGCGTTCAGGATCTTGGGCAGGTTACCGCCGTCGAAGGAAACGTCGACAACGGCGCCGATGACCTGGGAGACGCGGCCAGCCACGCCCTTGGCCGACAATACAGGAGCCGAAGCCTTCACGGCTGCTGCCTTGGCGGGCGCCGCCTTCTTTGCTGCCGGGGCTTTTGCCGCCGCCGGAGCCGCTTTCGGAGTAGCTGCTTTAGCCATGGTGTTAACCTCTTTGGTCGATTAGAGCGCTTCCGCGCCCGAAATGATTTCGATCAGTTCTTTGGTGATCTGAGCCTGACGCTGGCGGTTGTAGGACATCGTCAGCTTGTTGATCATGTCGCCGGCATTGCGCGTCGCATTGTCCATCGCGCTCATCTTGGCGCCCATCTCGCCGGCGGCGTTTTCGAGCAACGCCCGGAAAACCTGCACGGAGATGTTGCGCGGAATGAGGTCGCTCAGAATCTCGCCCGGCTCGGGCTCGTATTCATAGACGGCGCCGCCCGCAGCGTCCGCATCGGCACCAACGGTCGGGGCAGCGGCGGGGATGATCTGCTGCATCGTCGGGATTTGTGCGATCACCGACTTGAATTCCGAATAAAACAGCGTGCAGACGTCGAACGCGCCGTCGTTGAACAGCGACGTCACCTTCTTGGCGATGCCATCGGCATGAACGAAGCCGACTTGCTTGGCTTCGCGCAGATCGACACGCTCGATGATCAACGACGCGTAGTCGCGGCGCAGGATATCGAAACCCTTCTTGCCGACGCAGATGATTTTCACCGTCTTGCCCGAAGCCAGAAGCTTGCGGACGTGATCGCGCGCAAAACGCGCGATCTGCGAATTGAAGCCGCCGCACAGGCCACGCTCGGCCGTGCAGACGACGAGCAGATGCACGTCGTCCTTGCCGGTGCCGGTCATCAGCGCCGGGGCATCGCTGCCACCGGCCACTGCTCCAGCGATGTTGGCCAGAACTGCACCCATGCGCTGCGAATAGGGACGCGCGGCTTCCGCAGCTTCCTGCGCACGGCGCAGCTTCGCCGCGGCGACCATCTGCATCGCCTTGGTGATCTTCTGCGTCGCCTTGACCGAGGCGATACGGTTGCGGAGGTCTTTTAACGAAGCCATGCCTTACCCGTCAGTGTCAGGCGAAGTTTTTCGCGAACGCGTCGATATGGCCCTTGAGCTTGCCGCGAACGTCGTCGCTCAGCGCCTTTTCGATACGGATCGCGTCGAGAACGTCCTTGCCGTCCGAACGCATATGCGCAAGCAGACCCTGCTCGAAGCGGCCGACCTGATTGATCGCCAGCTTGTCGAGGTAGCCGTTGACGCCAGCGAAGATCACCGCAACCTGCTCTTCGGTCTTCAGCGGCGAGAACTGCGGCTGCTTCAGAAGTTCGGTCAGGCGTGCGCCGCGGTTGAGCAGGCGCTGCGTGGCGGCGTCGAGATCGGAGCCGAACTGCGCAAAGGCCGCCATTTCGCGGTACTGCGCGAGCTCGCCCTTGATCGAGCCGGCAACCTGCTTCATCGCCTTGATCTGCGCCGACGAACCGACGCGCGAAACCGACAGACCGACGTTCACGGCAGGGCGGATGCCCTGGAAGAACAGGTTGGTTTCGAGGAAGATCTGGCCGTCGGTGATCGAGATCACGTTGGTCGGGATGTAGGCCGACACGTCGTTGGCCTGGGTTTCGATGACCGGCAGAGCCGTCAGCGAGCCGCCGCCATTGTCGTCGTTGAGCTTTGCAGCGCGCTCGAGAAGACGCGAGTGCAGGTAGAACACGTCGCCGGGATAGGCTTCGCGGCCGGGCGGACGGCGCAGCAGCAGCGACATCTGGCGATAGGCGACGGCCTGCTTGGACAGATCGTCATACGAGATCAGCGCATGCATGCCGTTGTCGCGGAAATATTCGCCCATGGYGSMGCCGGYGAACGGYGCCAGGAACTGCATCGGAGCAGGGTCGGAAGCCGTGGCGGCGATGATGATCGAGTATTCGAGCGCGCCGCGCTCTTCGAGCACCTTCACAAACTGCGCAACGGTCGAGCGCTTCTGGCCGACGGCGACGTAGACGCAGTAAAGCTTTTCCTTGTCCGGCCCGGACTGGTGGATAGCCTTCTGGTTCAGGATCGTGTCGAGAATGATGGCGGTCTTGCCGGTCTGACGGTCACCGATGACCAACTCGCGCTGGCCGCGGCCGACCGGGATCAGGGCATCGATGGCCTTGAGGCCGGTCGACATCGGCTCGTTGACCGACTTGCGGGGAATGATGCCGGGCGCCTTGACGTCGACGCGGCGGCGTTCGACTGCCTTGATCGGGCCCTTGCCGTCGATCGGATTGCCGAGCGCGTCAACGACGCGGCCGAGCAGGCCGGGACCGACGGGAACGTCGACGATCGAGCCGGTACGCTTGACGGTGTCGCCTTCCTTGATGTCGCGGTCGGCACCGAAGATGACGACGCCGACATTGTCGCTTTCAAGGTTTAGCGCCATGCCGCGAATGCCGCCCGGGAACTCGACCATTTCGCCCGCCTGGACGTTATCGAGACCGTACACGCGGGCGATACCGTCACCCACCGACAGAACCTGGCCGACTTCGGAGACTTCGGCTTCCTTGCCGAAATTCTTGATCTGGTCTTTCAGAATTGCGGAAATTTCCGCGGCGCGGATGTCCATCAGCCGACCTCTTTCAGTGCAAGCTTGAGCGAATTGAGTTTGGTTTTGAGCGACGTATCGACCTGGCGCGAGCCCATCTTCACGATCAGGCCGCCGAGCAGCGAAGGATCGACGGCGACCGCGATCGCCACATCCTTGCCGGCAACGCTCTTCAGCGCCGTCTTGAGTTCAGTTTCCTGAGCCGTCGTCAGCGCATGCGCCGAAGTGACTTCGGCTGAAGTCTCGCCCCGATGCTCGGCAGCGATCTGGCGGAACGCCTTGATCATGCCGGGAAGGGCAAACAGACGGCGATTGCGCGCCACGAGGCGAAGGAAATTGCCAGCCAGACCAGTGATCTTGGCCTTGTCGGCGATCGCCGCAATGGCCTTTTCCTGCTCTTCGCCGGAGAAGACCGGGCTTTTGATCAAGCGGTCGAGATCGGCATTGCCATCGAGCAGCGCAGCGAATCGACCGAGATCGGCTTCTACCTTTGCAACAGCGCCTGCTTCGAGCGCGAGATCGAACAACGACCCCGCATAGCGCTCAGCAACACCGGAGATTGGCGAGGAAGATTGGGCCACGGACCGTCTTTTCTCTTATCTGACAGGCCGCAAGATTGTTGGCGCGAGCGTTATACTCTAGCTAAATCTTTGACCTTACTGCGTTTTTTGACCCCGGAGCTCGCGTCAGCCGCATCCCCCCGGCCGAAAGTCGATTGCCGTCTAGCACAGGCTTTTGAGGACCGCAACACGTCCTCTAACAGCCATTTGAGGCACTATTGTCGCATCTTGCGCCTTGGAGCGGGGGCTTGCTGCCGATTCACGGCCAGAAGCCGAAAACAAACCCCAGCGGAAGGGCAGCCAGGGTCAGTTCGATAATGATGGCGACCCAGTTGTAAGGCGTGTTGGCCGCGTCCGACATCATGGCGACGATCCGGCCGAAGGCTGTGAACAGCCAGGAAACGCCCAGCGCCATGTACAGCCACGGCTGGGCGAGCAGAATCGCACACAGGCCGACGCCAAGGAAAAAGCCAGCCATGGTGGCACGCCCTTGGGCGATGGCTTCGGGATTGTCGGGACGAGGCTGCAACCTGAGCAGGCGAAAGGCGATTCTCGGGGCGAAGAACAAGATGACGCCGAACAGCAGCGTCACCGCCGCCGAGCTCCACGCCAACCACTCGCCCTGGCTCATCGGCCACGGAAATGCGAACTCCATCTATCCCCCTCCGATCAGAGCGCCGCGCGTCGATTTCGCAGGCGCAAAGGACGCTCTTACACTGCGAATCTGCGGTGATCATAGCCGACGCCCGGCCGAGCGCCAGAGCGCAGCTGGCGGGACCGACTCAAACAGTTATGTTGCGCCGACAGACCCGCTGGAGAGGACCATGGCGACACCTCAACGAATTGCCTGGGCGATCGGCCACCTCGGCATCAGCCCAAGCGACCGGTTGCTTGAGATCGGCTGCGGCCGCGGCATCGCCATGGCCGAGATCACGCCGCTGCTGATCGACGGCCACATCACCGGTCTTGACCGATCCGACAGCGCCGTGAGTTCGGCTGAAGACAGGAACCGCGCCGCGATTACGTCAGGCAAGGCGGCTGTCGTTCAAGGCGCTCTCGCGGACTGGTCGGGCAAGGGCCGGCCTTTCGACAAGGTCTTCGCCATCAACGTCAATCTGTTCTGGCTGGAGGCAGCTCGCGAACTCAAGCTGATCCGCTCCCTGCTGGCGTCACAGGGCCGGCTGTTCCTGTTTTTCGAACCGCCGAACGCCGACCAGGTGCCGACCATCGAACATGCTGTTGCAGTGCGCCTGGCCGCCGCAGGTTATACGCTGGAGAAGACGCTGACCGGCCCAAGCCTGCAACCGCCGCTGCTCGGCATCGTAGCAAGTCCCTCGACGTAGGTTACAAAAAGCTCTGCGGGTCGATGTCGACCTGCACGCGCACCGAACCGCGCACCTTCGGCCCGGCAGCCAGCAGCGCGCGGATGTAGCCCTGGATGTCCGCCTTGCGGTCGGCTTGAACCAAGAGCCGGAAGCGGTGACGCCCTCCGATCAAGGCCAGGGGCGCTTCGGCGGGGCCGAGCACGTGGACATCCTGCGCCACCTGTGCCGCACGCCGCAGCCCGCGCGCATGGCTCTCGGCTTCGGGGCGCGTCGCAGCACTCACGATGATGCCAGCGAGCCTGCCGAAGGGCGGCAATCCGGCCTTTTCGCGTTCGGAAATCTCACGGTCATAAAACGCCTCCGAATCGCCTGAGACGATCGCCCGCATGACAGGATGATCGGGCTGGAAGGTCTGAAGCAGGCCAAGGCTTTTCTTGCCAGTGCGCCCTGCCCGACCTGTTACCTGCGACAGCAATTGATATGTGCGCTCGGCGGCGCGCGGATCGCCATTGGCGAGGCCCAGATCGGCGTCGACCACGCCAACCAGTGTCATGTTGGGGAAGTTATGGCCCTTGGCGACAAGCTGGGTGCCGATGACGATGTCGGCATCGCCATTGGCGATCGCCTCCAGCTCAAGCCTGAGCCGTTTCACCCCGCCCAGCATATCCGACGACAGCACGATGGTTCGCGCGTCGGGGAAATGCGAAACGACCTCCTCGGCGATCCGCTCGACGCCTGGTCCGCAGGCGACGAGGTGATCGAAGGTGCCGCATTCCGGGCAGGCCTCGGGGCGCTTTTCGTTGTGGCCGCAATGGTGGCAGACGAGCTGGCCACGGAAGCGATGCTCGACCAGCCAGGCCGAACAGACCGGGCAGCCGAAGCGGTGGCCGCACACCCGGCAAAGCGTCAGTGGCGCGTAACCGCGACGGTTGAGAAACAGCAGCGACTGCTCCTGGCGGCCAAGCGTCTCGCGCATCTTGCCGAGTAGCACCGGCGACAGGAAGCCGCCGCGCGCTGGCGGCGAGCGCCGCATGTCGATGGTGGCAAGCTTGGGCAGTGCGGCTTCCGCGAATCGAGCCGACAAGACGGCCCGCGCGTATTTGCCCTGCTCGGCATTGACCCGGCTTTCGACCGAAGGCGTGGCGGAAGCCAGCACCACCGGAAAGCCGCCGATATGGGCGCGCACCACGGCCATGTCGCGGGCATTGTAGAAGACGCGGTCCTCCTGCTTGTAGGCTGGGTCGTGCTCCTCGTCGACAACGATCAGGCCGAGATTGTTGAACGGCAGAAAAAGCGCCGAGCGGGCGCCTGCGACCACACGCACGCCGCCCTCCGCCACCTGGCGCCAGACGCGCTCGCGCATGCGCGGCGGCAGGTCCGAATGCCACTCGGCCGGCTTGGCGCCGAAACGGTTCTGGAAGCGTTCGAGAAAGGCCTGGGTCAAGGCAATTTCAGGCAGCAGGATCAGCACCTGCTTGCCCTTGTCGAGTGCGGACGCCACGGCCTCGAAATAGACCTCCGTCTTGCCCGAGCCGGTGACGCCATCGATGAGGGTGACGCCGAATCGGTCGGCCTCCACCTGGGCGCGAAGGCCAACGGCCACGGCTTCCTGGTCGACCGTCAACCCGGCGTTGCCGTAGGACGTGTCGGGCGCGGCCACCACCGGACGCGGCGGGATCATCACCGTCTCGAACACGCCCTGCGCCCTCAGCCCGTCGATGACGGTCGAGGATACGCCGGCGGCATGCGCCAGTCCCGAGCGCGTCCAGGCCATGCCGTCATTGGCCATTTCGAGCACCCGCGCGCGCGCTGCCGTCATTCGGTCGGGCTCGCCATCGCTGCGCTTGATGCCCTCCGTCCACGGCTCCGGGTCGAAGGCTTCGGGCGCGCGCAAGATCATCCGCGCCACCATGCCGGGCGGCGACAAAGTGTACTGCGCGATCCAGTCGACCAGCCGCCGCATGTGTTCAGTAACAGGCGGGCAATCGAAGACATGGGCGATCGGCCGCAGCTTCTTGGGGTCGACCACCTCGACTGGTCCGTCCCAGACGATGCCGGCCACCTCGCGCGGCCCCAGCGGCACACGCACGATCGACCCGGGCATCACCTGCATGCCGTCGGGCACCGCATAGGAATAGGGGCGCTCGGCCGGCATCGGCACCAGCACGGCGGCGGCTCTTGTTCTTGGCGAATCGGCGGTCATGACGCGTGACCTTGCCCCGAACTTGGTTTAGAGCAAAGGCCGACAAGCGTGGTGCCCCAGGGGCACCCTTCCATTGCTAAGGAGACTGTTATGAAGTTTTTCGTCGATACGGCCGACGTGAAGGACATCCGTGAGCTCAATGAGCTCGGCCTTCTCGACGGAGTCACCACCAACCCCTCGCTGATTCTCAAGTCCGGCCGCAACATCGCCGAAGTGACCAAGGAAATCTGCGACATCGTCGAAGGCCCGGTCTCGGCGGAAGTCGCTGCGACCGAATTCTCCGAGATGATGAAGGAAGCGGCGGTCCTGTCGAAGATCGCCGACAACATCTGCATCAAGGTGCCGCTCACGCTCGACGGCCTCCGCGCCTGCCGCGCGCTGACCTCGGAAGGCCGCATGGTCAATGTCACCTTGTGCTTCTCCGCCAACCAGGCCCTGCTCGCCGCAAAGGCCGGTGCCACCTTCATTTCGCCATTCATCGGCCGCCTCGACGACATGGGCGTCGACGGCATGGAGCTGATCGCCGAGATCCGCCACATCTACGACAATTACGGCTTCGACACCGAAATCCTCGCCGCCTCGATCCGCACCGTCGATCACGTCAAGCGTGCCGCAATGATCGGCGCCGACGTCGCCACCATCCCGCCGGCAACGCTCAAGGCGCTGGTCAAGCATCCGCTGACCGACAAGGGCCTCGAGATGTTCCTGTCCGACTGGGCCAAGACCGGCCAGAAGATCGGCTGATTCTTTCCATCGAACATCAAAGCCGGCGCAGCCCATGCGCCGGCTTTGATGTTGCCTCAAGCCAGCGGCGGCAAGCGCCGCTTCACCGGCTGCGCCTTGACGATCGAGCTGTTGGTCTCGGCCTTGTCGGTGATCTGGTCGAGGATTTTGTCGAGCTCGTCGATCGAGCGGATATGCAGCCGGGCGATGAAGCAATCGTCGCCCGTCACCTTGTCGCATTCCGAGAACTGCGGAATGTCCTCGATCAGTTTCTGAACCTGATGCAGCTTGCCGGGCAGCGGCCGGATGCGAACGATCGCCTGCAGCGTATAGCCAAGCGCATGCGGGTCGATGTCGACGGTGAAGGCGCGGATGACACCGCGCTCCTCCAGCCGCCTGAGACGTTCCGACGTACTGGGCGACGACAGGTTCACCCGCCGCGCCAGCTCCTTGAGCGAAATGCGGGCGTCGTCGACAAGAATTTCGACAATACGCCTGTCCAGATCGTCCAGCATGCGCACCTCTTAGGCATCTTCCCCCCGCGACCTTACAGAATTAGCCTGAACCCCGCAAATGCCTTCGCAGATCCATATATTCGCTCGGACCACAAGCGTACGAATACAGCCCTGAACAAAAGAGGCTGAGAAATGTCGGACAAGCTGCGCGGCACGGTCGAAATGACCGCTGCAATGGTGATTTCGGGCACGATCGGGCTGTTTGTCGTCCTGTCGGGCCAGCCGGTCATGGATGTGGTGTTCTGGCGCTGCGCCTTCGGTGCCATCACCCTGCTGATCGTCTGCGCTGCGTTGGGCCTGTTCCGAGCCGAGGTCATGTCGCACCGCCAGATCGTCCATGCCGCCATCGGCGGGGTCGCCATCGTCTCCAACTGGATCCTGCTGTTTGCCGCCTTCCCGCGCGCTTCGATCTCGATCGCCACTGCCGTCTACAACACCCAGCCCTTCATGCTGGTGGCGCTGGGCGCGCTGTTTTTTGGCGAGCGCCTGACGCTGAACAAGCTGACATGGCTCGGCATCGCCTTCGGCGGCATGCTGATGATCGTCCAGGCCAAGCCCGACATCGGCTCTGTCGGAACCGATTATCTCGGCGGCATCCTCTTGGCGCTCGGCGCCGCGTTCTTCTACGCGATTGCCGCGATCATCACCAAGAAGCTCAAGGGCGTGCCGCCGCATCTGATCGCGCTGATCCAGGTGACGGTCGGCATTGCGATGCTCGCGCCCTTCGCCAATTTCGCTCAACTCCCCACCGACGCAAGCACTTGGGCGCTGCTCGTCGCCGTCGGCGTCATCCATACCGGTGTGATGTACATCCTGCTTTACGGCGCGATCCAGAAGCTGCCGACCAACCTCGTCGGTGCGCTGTCCTTCATCTATCCGGTCGTGGCCATCCTGGCGGACTTCCTGGCCTTCGGCCATCGCCTGCAGCCGCTGCAACTCATCGGTGCCGCCGCCATCCTGATCGCCGCCGCCGGCATGACGCTCGGCTGGTCTCTCATCAAGCCGCGTGTTGCACGCGCTTAGTCATCGTCCGGCATGAGGCCCGTCGGGCGCATGCCTTCGATCATCGTCGCCCCTTCGATGCGCACGACCGTCAGCGCGCGAGACCCGGTTCGATCGCGCACCAGATCGGCCAGTTCGCGCGAGTGCGTCACCACCCAGACCTGCGTGCGTTCGGCGGCGCGCGCAATCATGTCGGCCAGCGACGGCAACATGCGCGGATGCAGGCTCGACTCCGGCTCGTTGAGCGCGATCAGCCGCGGCAGGCGATACGACATCAAAGCGCCGGCCAGCGCCAGGAAGCGGATCTGCCCGTCGGACAATTCTTGCGGCCGAAACAGGCGTTGCGGAAACTCCGGCAGCATCAACCCGAACGTCGCGTTCTCACCTGGCACCGGCACGTCCAGTTGCGCCCCGCCCATGGCCTCGGCGATGCAGGCGTCGAGATCGACGGTATCGTCGCGAATGTGGCGCAGCGTGGCGAACACAGCGGCCAGGTTGGCGCCATCCTCGTCGAGCATCGGCGACGTCGTCGCCAAGGCCGGCTTGCGCACAGGCGAATCGGCATCGGTGCGAAAGCCGTGGTAGAAGCGCCAGCCGGCAACGGCAGCGCGCAGATCGCCGACTTCGGGATAGCGCCCCGCAGCACCCAGTAGGGCAAGCGCGGTTTCGGAATTGAGGATGCGCTCGGGATGCTCGACCCGGCGGCCCTCGCCGTCGCGGGCAAACACCGCAGGTCCCTTGCGGATCATCATCTCGACCGGACGTCGCCCGGCCTCGACAACAAGCGTCTCTTCCTTGACATGCGGTTCGAAGGCAAAGCCGGCCGACACCGGGGGCGGCAGGCCGATCTCGACCTTGTAGGTGTATTTCGCCGCCGTTTCGTCATCCACGAACTTGGCGTCGATGATGACGCGAGAAGGCTGGCCAGCACGGCGCTTGCCCGACCACAGCGCCGAACTCATGCCGCCTTCGCCAGCAATTTCGCGGGCGAGCGAGCCTTCAGCCGAAGCCTTGATCAGTTGCAGCGCGCGATAGAGGTTGGACTTGCCGACGCCGTTTTCGCCGACAAAGACCGAGGCCTGGCCGATGTCGAGCCTGATCGACCTGAGGGATCGGTAGCCTGCGGCAGAAAAGGATATCAGCCGCATCGACCGATCGAGCCCCTCGTCAGTTAGCTCTTGGACATGTCCTGTGCGATGGCCAACCTGAGCAATTCGGCCAGCTCGCGCGCCGCACGGTTTTGCGCGTCGCGTTCCGCCCGCACGTTGGCAAACTCCTGGCGTGGACGATCGTAGGATGCCGACACGCTGCGCTTGCCGCCGGCGACCCGCTTGCCGGTCTTGATGTCGGTGATGACATAGCTGCCTGTCAGCGTCATCGTGCCGGCTGTCGGCTCGTCGTCCTTGGTGGTCACCTGGGCCAGAAGTGCCGATTCATTCAGGGCCCCGACCGCAAGATCCATGGTGTAGGGTGCCGAGGCCTGCTGGCCGGTCCCGCCATTGAACATGAAGATCAGATGGTTGCGGACTTCCTGACCGTAACGTGTATTGACCGGCTTGATATTGATCGAGGCAAGCTGCGTCGTCGTGCCCTCCGCGACACCGGACGTCACCGGTGCGTCCGAGTAGAGCGGACGCACCGTGCAGGCCGAAGCCAGTGCAAGTGAAGCAAACAGCGCCAAACGTGCAGCAACACGCCACGAACTGCGAGATTTCCGCGCCTCAGGCAACGACATTGACGATCCTCTGCGGCACTACGATGACCTTGCGCGGGGGCTTTCCATCCAGCGCCTTCTGCACTGTTTCAAGCGCCAGCGCCGCTTTTTCGACGGTCAATTGATCTGCGTCGCGGGCGATTGTCAAATCCCCTCGCTTCTTGCCGTTGACCTGTACCGGGTAGGTGATTTCGTTGTCGACGATGAGTGCCGGTTCGAATTTCGGCCACGCCCGATCGGCCACCATGCCTTCGCCATTGAGTGCTGCCCAGCACTCCTCAGCCAGATGCGGCATCATCGGCGCGATCATGACGAGCAGGATATCGACCGCCTCGCGCAGTGCCGAAATCATCTCTCCTGATGCCTTGCCAGCGGCGGCATCGGCGAGCGGGGCCTGCAGCGCATTGGTCAGCTCGTAGATGCGCGCGACAGCCTTGTTGAAGGCCAACTTGCCGATATCTTCGCCAACCGCCTTCAACGCCTTGTGCGCCGCCTTCGACACCAAAGCGGCGTCGCCTTCGGCTGCTGGCTTGCCTTCGGCCTTGGCCAACACATCGGCGGATTCGGAGACCAGCCGCCACACGCGCTGCACGAAACGGTGCGCGCCTTCGACGCCGGCCTCGGTCCACACGACATCGCGCTCGGGCGGCGAATCGCTGAGCACGAACCAGCGCGCGGTGTCGGCGCCGTAGCTGGCAATGATGTCGTCGGGATCGACCACGTTCTTCTTCGACTTCGACATCTTTTCGATCGAGCCGATTTCTACTGGCGCGCCGGACGACAGCAGCGTGGCACGGCGTTTGCCGTCGATGTCTTCGATCTTCACCTCGTTCGGCGAAACCCATTCGGCGGAAGCGCCGCTGCCGAGGCGGTAGGTCTCGTGCACGACCATGCCTTGCGTGAACAGGCCCTTGAACGGCTCGGACAGGTCGAGGTGCCCGGCCTTGCTCATCGCGCGGGTGAAGAAGCGCGAATAGAGCAGGTGCAGGATCGCATGCTCGATGCCGCCGATATACTGGTCGACCGGCAGCCAAGAGTTCGCCGCCTTCGGATCGGTCGGCTCGTTTTCCCAAGGTGCGGTGAAGCGCGCGAAATACCACGACGAATCGACGAACGTGTCCATCGTATCGGTTTCGCGACGCGCCGCCTTGCCGCATTTCGGGCAATTGACGTGACGCCAGGTCGGGTGACGGTCGAGCGGATTGCCCGGACGGTCGAACTCGACATCGTCGGGCAGCTTGACCGGCAGATCGGCCTTAGGCACCGCCACCACGCCGCAATCGTCGCAATGGATCATCGGGATCGGGCAGCCCCAGTAGCGCTGGCGCGAAATGCCCCAGTCGCGCAGGCGGAACTGCACCTTGCGTTCGCCCATCGGCCGGTTGCCGATCGAGATCTGCTCGAGGCGGTTGGCGACGTCGTTGAACGCCGCATCCGGCTTCATGCCGTCGAGGAAGCGCGAATTGATCATCACGCCATCGTCGGTATAGGCCTCTTCGGTAACCTGGAAGGTCTTGGCGTCGCCACCTTCCGGCATCACCACCGGCACGACCGGCAGGCCATATTTGTTGGCGAAATCGAGGTCGCGCTGGTCGCCCGACGGGCAGCCGAAGATGGCGCCCGTGCCGTAGTCCATCAGCACGAAATTGGCGACATAGACCGGCAGCGTCCAGCTCGGATCGAACGGATGGACGACGCGGATGCCGGTGTCCATGCCCTTCTTTTCGGCTGTCTCAAGTGCCGCGACCGACGTGCCCATGCGGCGCACCTCTTCCATGAAGGCGGCGAGCTCGGGCTTGTTTTCGGCGGCCTTCCTGGCCAGCGGATGATCGGCCGAAATCGCCATGAACGAGGCGCCGAAGATCGTGTCCGGCCGCGTCGTGTAGACTTCGAGTTCACTCTCGCCGGCGGGTGCGGTGCCGGCTGCCAGCGGCCATCGGATCAGCAGCCCTTCCGAGCGGCCGATCCAGTTGCGTTGCATCAGCTTGACCTTCTCGGGCCACTCGTCGAGCCCTTCCAGCGCATCCGACAGATCCTGCGCGAAATCGGTGATTTTGAAGAACCACTGCGTCAGCTCGCGCTGTTCGACCAGCGCGCCCGAGCGCCAGCCGCGCCCGTCGATGACCTGCTCGTTGGCGAGCACTGTCATGTCCTCCGGGTCCCAGTTGACCTTGGAGGACTTGCGCGTCACCAGGCCCTTCTCGACGAAGTCGATGAACAGCATCTGCTGGCGATGGTAATAGTCGACGTCGCAGGTCGCGAACTCGCGGCTCCAGTCGAGCGACAAGCCCATCGACTTGAGCTGCGTGCGCATGGTGGCGATATTTTGATAGGTCCAGTCCTTGGGATGGACCTTGTTTTTCATCGCCGCGTTTTCCGCCGGCATGCCGAAGGCGTCCCAGCCCATCGGGTGCAGGACGTTGTAGCCCATGGCCCGGCGGAATCGGGCAACCACATCGCCCATCGCGTAGTTGCGGACGTGGCCGACATGGATGCGCCCCGACGGATAGGGGAACATCTCGAGCACATAGTATTTCGGCCGCGGATCTTCGTTCTGCGTCTCGAAGAGCTTTGCCTCGCCCCAGGCCTTCTGCCATTTGGGTTCGGACGCGCGCGGATTGTATCGTTCGGTTGCCATAGGATGTTTTTCACTTAAAAGCGTGCATGGACCGGGGCGAAAACCCGCGGTTCAGGAAATCGTTACGGGTGTTCACCATGGATTCCCGGACCCGTCAACTCCGGCAGGCCGGGGGCGGTCAAAAAGCAGCAGGGCCAAACTATGGAAAGCTCGGTCGAACAGCTCGCGCTGGTGAAGCATAAGATAGGTGCGGCCGAGCGCGAGGCCAACCGTCCCGCAGGCGCCGCAACGCTCGTCGCCGTATCCAAGACCTTCGATGCCGAACATATCCGCCCGGTCATCGAGGCCGGCCAGCGTATCTTCGGCGAAAACCGCGTCCAGGAAGCGCAGGGCAAATGGCCCGAGCTGAAGGCCGAATTCCCCGACATCGAACTGCATCTCATCGGCCCGCTGCAATCCAACAAGGCCAAGGAGGCGGTGGCGCTGTTTAACGTCATCGAGACTGTCGACCGCGAGAAGATCGCAGCCGAACTCGCCAAGGAAATCGAACGCCAGGGCCGTGCGCCAAAACTCTATGTCCAGGTCAATACCGGTTCGGAGCCGCAGAAGGCCGGCGTCGAGCCACGCGAGGCTGTCGACTTCGTCAAGCGCTGCCGCGACATCCACGGCCTCGCCATCGAGGGCCTGATGTGCATCCCGCCGGCCGACGAAAACCCGGGGCCCCATTTCGCCCTGCTGGAAAAGCTGGCGCGTGAGGCCGGCGTCGAAAAGCTGTCGATGGGCATGTCGGGCGACTATGAACTTGCGGTCGCCTTCGGCGCCACCAGCGTTCGTGTCGGTTCGGCGATCTTCGGCACGCGCTAGCTCCGCACGTGCACACCGAGCGACGCTGAATTGAAAAAGGCCGGAATTTTCATCCCGGCCTTTTGAACTGCGTGCCTCGGAAATTATTCCGCGGCGACGATCTTGCCGCCGTCCCACTTGAACAGCGAGAAGCTCGGCGAGGTCAGGTCGCCGTTTTCGCCATAGGTCAGGTTGCCGATGGCAGTCGCGATCGGCTCGCCCGACTTAAGAGCCGCAGTGACAGCTGCGGTATCGTCGGCCTTGCCGGCCTTTTCGATGCCAGCCTTGAGCACTTCAACCGCGGCATAGGCGTTGAGCGTGAAGGCTTCCGGCGGGATGCCCTTGTCCTTCAGAACCTTGACGGCATCGGCCGAAGCCGGATTCTTCAGTGCATCCGACGCATTGGTGAACAGCGTGCCGGCACCGGCATCATTGGCGATCGCCCAGAACTCGGTGTTGGACAGGCCTTCGCCGCCGATGATCAGCGCCTTGACGCCGCCATCATGGAGCTGGCGCGCCAAAAGGCCGCCTTCAGGGTGGTAGCCGCCGAAATAGATGACGTCGACATTGTCAGCCTTGATGCGGGTAACAAGCGCGGACAGGTCCTTTTCGCCAGGCGTCAGCGAATTGTACTGCACTTCCTGGAGGCCGCCAGCATTGATGGCCGCCTTGAAGGCATCGGCCAGGCCTTTGCCATAGGTGCCCTTGTCGTGGATCACGGCAATGCGCTTGTCCTTCATGGTCTTGAGGACATAGGCAGCAGCGACTTCAGCCTGCTGATCGTCGCGGCCGCAGGTCCTGAGCACATTGGTCAGGCCGCGTGCGGTCAGGTCAGGGGCGGTTGCCGTCGGCGTCACCATCAGGATGCCGTTTTCGGCAAAGACGTCGGAAGCGGGGATCGCGACACCCGAAGTGACCGGGCCCACGACATACTTCACGCCTTCGCCAACCAGC
>NZ_JBFUKO010000050.1:0-18027 GCF_056400805.1 Aminobacter sp. P4_H6_2 | reverse complement strand
CTTCCATCAACCGCGTCACATTGATGGGCCGCCTTGGTGCCGACCCTGAAATCCGCCGCATGAAGAGCGGCGATCCGATCGTCAACCTGCGCGTCGCCACCTCCGAAGTCTGGCGCGACAAGCAGACCGGCGAGAAGAAAGAGCGTTCGGAGTGGCACCAGGTCGTCATCTTCAACAAACGCATCTGCGAGGTTGCAGAGCAGTACCTCAAGAAGGGCAACCTCGTTTACCTCGAAGGCATGCTCTGCACCCGTAAATGGGAAGACCCGGCAGGCCAGCCCCGCTATTCGACCGAGGTCGTGCTCAAGGAATTCAATGGCGAACTGAAGCTGCTGCCGCAGGGCAGCGGTCGACAGGGCGCGGCCGGACCTGACGATTACGGCAGCCAGAGCGGCGGCTCGACATCGTCCGGCTCGACCCGGCAAGAGCGCGGCAATCAGGACACCACCTCGCGCGACCTCGACGACGAAATCCCATTCTAGGCCGGAGAAGACCGATGCCAGTCAGCAAGGATACCGCACATCAAATAGCTCTCGCCTATCGCGAGGTCGAGACTGCCACCGAATTGCTCGGGGAAATCACCGAGGCGTTGTCACGCCGGAACCATCCGGACATTCGCGATGCGTTCGGTCGACACCAGGACGGCCTGCAACTGGGCGTTCCGTCTGGCGCCAACAGCCACAGGCTCTTCAACGTGCCGTGGTCAATGGCGCGCCCTATCATCGAAACGCACATCGCTCAACAGCAGGCCATCATCGCCATGCTGAGCGAGCGCGCTCGCGTCGAACTTGACGGCCAGCCAGCTGCGCCGGTTGCCGCCAACACCTAGCTACCTGAAACCGAGGAAAACCATGAAACGCATACGCGATGCGCAAGTCATTATCGGCATGCTCGAGGGCGGTGAGCTTGCCGCCCAGCTCTCCAACGATATCAGCGAAACGCTGTCCAAGCTCAAGGACCTCGGCGAGATCATGGGCCGAAAGTCCAAGGTCAAGGGCAAGGTCACGCTAGCGCTCGACTTCGAGGTCGAGGCTGGTGCTGTGACCGTCACCGCCGGCATCGAAACCAAGGTGCCAAAGGCTCCTCGAGGATCTTCCTTCTACTGGGTTACCGAAGATGGCTCGCTGTCGACCGAGCATCCCCAGCAGACCGACATGTTCGGCGGCGTCCGCGACGCAGCCGAGCGCCGCACCGTCTAACCGCTCCACCTCCAGCCAGAAGGACTATCCACATCATGACCGACCAAGAAAACATCGCCGAAGCCGCCACCCTCAACCTGCCAGGTTGCCTCGGCTTCGATCTGGGAGTGGCCGCCAAGCTCGGCACAATGGCCAACGGCGCCGAAATCACGATCCTGAAGAAGCCGGACGGAATGCTCGGCGTGCCCGACGAAGTTCCGGTCGGGCTTCTGCGCGGCGAAAGCCCTGAGTTCGAAAGCGTCGCCAGCCATTTCGAGAACTACCGCACCCACCCTGCGCGCAAGTCTGGCACTGCCCAGGTGCAGACCTTCGAGTCTCTTCTCAGCCTGACCCAGCGCCACAAGACCGTGCACAGCGCCGTGTTCGCGAACATGGAGTGGCGCAATCCTTCGATTACTACCGTCGTCGACTATCACGAGAACACGGCTGGCGGGCTGGCCGGCAACGGCAAGCACCGCATCCATTACCCGTTCCCGCTGTCCGACGAGTGGAAGGCCTGGGTCGAAAAGGACGGTCAGATGATGAAGCAGGCTGACTTCGCCTGGTTCCTCGATGATCGTATTCCCGATCTTGCCAGTCCCTCCGAGGAGGAGAAGATCCGGTATGAACGCGACTTCAACCTGACCTTCGCGACGCCGTCGCAGGTGGTGGAGTTGTCGCGCGGCCTGCAGGTCTTTGTCGACACCAAGGTCAAGAACACCGTTACCCTGCAATCTGGCGAGGGCCAGATCTCCTTCGAGGAGACGCACAACGACGCCAGCGGCAAGCCGCTCAAGGTGCCTGGCCTCTTCATGCTGTCGGTCGCACCGTTCTTCATGGGTGAGAAGGTTCGTATGCCCGTGCGCCTGCGCTATCGCCCTGTCGGCGGCCAGTTGAACTGGTTTTTCAACATCTACCGTCCTGACCTGTTCATCACCGAGCACGTCCGCACGGCCCTGTTCGACATGGCCGACAAGACCAGCCTGCCGGTCTTCGAAGGCAAGCCGGAGATGTCGGCGTGAGCAAGGCCCGCTTCACCATAGCGCGGGAGGCATTGCTTCCCGCGCTTGCGCTCGCCGGCAAGGCGGTCGAGCGGCGTAGCACGATCCCCGTGCTGCAGAACCTGCTTTTCGCCGTCGAGGCGGGAAGCCTGAGGCTGACCGGCTCTGACCTCGACTGCGAGATCAGCGCCGAGGTGACATGTCAGGCGACAACGGCTGCAGCCTTCACCTTGCCGGCGGGCACGCTTCATGACGCCGTGCGCAAGCTGCCGGAGGCCGTCGACGTCGTGTTCGAGATTGAGCAGAACTTCGCCGCCATCTCGGCCGGGCGTTCGCGCTTCCGCGTTCCCGTCCTGCCGGCAGACGATTTCCCATCCATGTCGGCAGGCGACTTCAGCCACCATTTCGGGCTCGACGCCGGCGCGCTGGCCCGGATGCTCGGCACGGTTACCTACGCCATCTCGTCTGAAGAGACCCGCTATTATCTCAACGGCATCCACTGGCATGCCAGCGAAGACGAAGGCATCCCACTGTTCAACGCTGTCGCAACCGACGGCCACAGGCTGGCCAGGTTCCGTGCGCCATTGCCTGACGGTGCCGAAGGCATGCCAGGCATCATCGTGCCGCGGCGGACAGTTGGCCTGCTCAAGGTGATGCTGGCCGACAAGGGCGAGGTGTCGATCAGCGTGTCGAATACCAAGATCCGGTTTTCAACGCCTGCCGGCACACTGGTTTCAAAACTCATCGACGGCACGTTTCCGGATTACACCCGCGTCATCCCGCAGGGAAATCCCAACCAGTTCATCGTCGACAAGAAGACGATGGCCGATGCGGTCGACCGCGTCACCACCATCTCGTCGGAGCGAGGCAGCGCCGTAAAATTCGGGTTCTCGTCTGACGGCCTTTTGACGCTTGCCGCCAACAATCCCGATGCTGGCAGCGCGACCGAGGATGCGGTCGTCACACATCTGGCCGGTGACAGCGTCGAGGTAGGCTTCAACGGCCGCTACTGCCTCGACATGCTCAACGCGGCCGACGGCGAGCAGCTGATCTTCAACCTTGGCGACGCCGGCGCGCCCGCGCTGGTCGAACCCGAACATGCCGACGAGCATGGCCTCAAGCCGCTCTTCGTCATCATGCCGATGAGGGTGTGACCATGGACAGCATCCAGCCAACGCCGGAGCAGAAGCGCATCAACGATCTGCTCGATGCAAACAACCGCTTCGAACAGGCAGCGCGCGATGCCCGAGCTGCCCAAAGAGGCGGCTACCAGGATCGTGTCAGCACCTGGCTTCTCGCCTGCTTTGGCATGGAGATCGCCGCTGACCGCACGGAACGCAACCATCGCTTTATCGAGGAAGCCCTCGAACTGGTCCAAGCCTGCGGCACGACCGCCAGCGAGGCGCATCAGCTCGTCGACTACGTGTTCAATCGCCCCATTGGCGACCGGTATCAGGAAGTCGGCGGTGTCATGAACACGCTGGCCGCGCTTTGCCTTGCTCACAACTTCGACATGCTGGGCGCCGGCGAGACGGAACTCACCCGCTGCTGGGCAAACCTTGAGAAGATCCGCGCCAAGCAGGCAGCCAAGCCGAAACACTCACCACTGCCAGAGCACGCCACTCTTTCGCAGGACTCCGTGGTGGAGGCTCGCCCGCTCGACGAATGGCACGAAGATTTCGGCAGCGTCGTCTGGTGGACACTTGACCAAACCGGCCGATGGCTGGGCGAGCCGGCCTATATCGGCACCCCACTCGATCTCGGTAGAACGATCCTCGTCACCGTTGATGGTCAGGAAATGACCTGCACGGTCGGCGGCTGGCCCGACTATCACACGCACTGGACCCCGCACCCGGATTATCCGCGGTTGCCCACTCAACCAATTGAAGGGCAAGCCGGTGTCTGATCACGTCAACGTCCCCTGGACCGCTTACGTCACCGAAGAAGGCGACCCTTGGGCTGCCTTCGTCTCAGGACATGTCGATATCCGCACGATAGCGGGCGCCGCCGTCGATGAGATTCCCAAGGCCTTCGCAGACTACGGCGAGGAGATCGTCGAGGATGTGCAGGGCCTCATTGATGACAGTTGCGGCGCCGTCCTGACGCAATTTTGGCTAGCCCCGGCAGAAGAAGAGGAAGGAATGTTCGTTTTCGCCGGCGAAGGCGAAAGGGGCGCGTTTCCTGTGACCGGCATGAGGTTCATGTGATGGCTGATCACTCCCTCATCGAATGGACAGACGCGACATGGAACCCGATCACCGGCTGTTCCGTAGTCTCGCCCGGCTGCACCAACTGCTACGCCATGAAGCTCGCCGGCACGCGGCTGAAGCATCATGAAAGCCGCGCCGGTCTGACGCGAGACAGCAAGGCGGGACCAGTCTGGACCGGCGAGGTCCGCCTTAACAAGCAATGGCTGCACCAGCCAATCGACTGGAAGAAGCCGCGACGAATCTTCGTCTGCGCCCACGGCGACCTGTTTGCGGAGAATGTGCCGGACGAATGGATCCTTGACGTCTTTACCGTCATGGCAATCGCAAGCCAGCACACCTTCCAGGTGCTGACCAAGCGCCCTGACAGGATGCGAGAATTCTTGTCCCGGCCGGACCTGCTCGAGGATATCTATGCGAACTGGTACGCTTTCAGCGGCGGGGCACGAGAGGTCTATTCCTGGCCCCTACCGAATGTCTGGATCGGCGTCTCGGCCGAGGATCAGCAGCGCGCCGACGAACGCATCCCCGAGCTGCTCGACACGCCGGCAGCTGTCCGCTTCGTTTCTGCCGAGCCGATGCTCGGGCCGATTGATTTCACACCCAAGGCCGACCAGACCTATCAGATATTGAGTGAATGGTACGGGCCAAACGGCTTCGACCCGACGGGCTGTCAGCCGCGTCTAGAACGCATGCGAGGATGGTTCCCGAAGCTCGACTGGATCATCGTCGGCGGCGAGAGCGGCCAGGGCGCTCGACCGATTCTGCATCCGGATTGGGTCCGCTCGATCCGTGACCAATGCGCCACGGCCGGCGTCCCGTTCTTCTTCAAGCAATGGGGGGCACATCTCCCCGCCGGTCAGATGCAAGCCGATCGCCGGCTTTGGTCGCCGTCTTGCGGCAGCGCTCTCCATGCCACGAAGGCCATCACCGGCAGACTGCTCGACGGGGTCGAGCATAGCGCCATGCCCGCAATCGAGGTGCGGCCATGACTCCCGGAGCCGAAGAAATGATGCGCGACCTGCCGAAGCTCGCCCTCACAATCCGCCAGCCATGGGCGCATGCCATCGTCATGGGCTGGAAGGATATCGAAAACCGCGTCTGGTCGACCGGCATTCGTGGGCCGGTCTGCATTCATGCCAGCAAGTTCGACAAGAAGAATTTTGCGGAGGATGCCGGCGGCTACCAGGACACCGTCGCCTATATCGGCGAGCGCCTCGATGTGCCCGCATTGGCATTCGACGATCTGGCCTTTGGCGCGATCGTCGGCGTCGCTGACGTCGTCGATTGCGTCACGAGTTCGGCCAGCCCGTGGTTCTTCGGTACCTATGGCTTCGTGCTGGCTCATGCCCGGCCGATCACTCCCATCCTGCTCAAGGGCAAGCAAGGCTTCTTCGACTGGCGCAGTCGCATGGACCCTGAAGAGCGACCGGCCGAGCCCGCGCCGGCGCCGGTGCAAGGGTTGCTGTTATGACATCCCCTGTTCGTGTTCAGTTGTCGCGCAAGAAGGGCTGGAAGATGCCCGAGAACACAGTGAAGGTGTCGCGCCCTTCGAAATGGGGAAATCTCTACAAGGTCGTTGAATGCGGCCGATGGATGGATGACGGGTCGCCAGCGTTCGCTGGTCGCCACGATTGGGAAGTTAACTACCCGCTCTTCCGGTCGAAGACTGAGGCAGCACAACGAGCGGTCAACTGCTTCGTTGAATGCTTGGACAGCGATCTTCCTGGCTGGAAGACGATGAGAAACAACCTGCACGAGCTGCGAGGCAAGAACCTCGCATGCTGGTGCAGGCTCGACCAGCCCTGCCATGCAGACGTGCTGCTCGCGCGGGCAAATCAGCAGGGAGAAAGCTGATGGCCCGTCGACCATTCATGCGCCCCAACGATCTAAAGACAGCCCTTGCCGTGCTGAAAGAGGCCGGCGTCGAACCAGCTGCGCTCGACATCATGCCGAACGGCACTCACCGCTGGCACTTTACGAAGCCTTCCGGCGATGATGAAGATGACCTCGATCGCGAACTCGCGGCTTTCGAGGCAAGACATGGTCATGGTTGAATTGAAGGGGCTGCACACGGTCAAGGCCAAGGGCCGGACCTACTATTACGCCTGGCGCGGCGGTCCAGCGGTAAAGGGTGAGCCTGGCACACCTCAGTTCCAGGCATCCTATAGCGAGGCTGTCGAATCGAAATCAGCCCCGGACAGCAATAAATTCCGCTCGCTCGTCATCCGATACAAGGCGAGCAAGGACTATAAGGACCTGGCCGATTCTACCCGCCGGAACTGGGGGCCGTGGCTTGATCGGATTTCCGACCACTTCGGCGATCTGCGTATCGCCCAGTTCGACCGGCCCGAAAGGATCAGGCCGTTCATCCGCAAATGGCGCGGCGGCTATACCGAGACACCGCGCGCTGCCGACTATGGCATGCAGGTCCTCTCCCGCGTGCTGTCCTATGCCGTCGACCCGCTCGGCAAGATCGCGACCAACCCGTGTGAAGGGATCAAGCAACTCTATTCAGGATCCCGTGCAGAGATCATCTGGACGGACGCCGACATCGCCCACCTGAAGGCGACGTGCTCGGCCGAGGTGGCTCATGCCGTTGATCTGGCAGCCCATACCGGATTGCGTGTCGGCGATCTGATCCGGCTGTCCTGGTCGCATGTCGGCGAGGATGCGATTGTCATCACCACGGGCAAGAGCAGGCATCGGCGCGAGGCCGTCATCCCCCTCTATCAGGCGCTGCGCGACGTTCTCGCGCGGATACCGCGGAACTCGCCGGTCATCCTAACCAGCAGCAAGAAGCGGCCTTGGGTCAAGGACGGCCTCGGCAGTTCATTCGTCAAGGCGAAGCAGGATGCCTGGCCCGATGGCGAGAACCTCAACTTCCATGATTTGCGGGGAACCGCGGCGACCAAGTTCTACATTTCCGGCCTGACAGAGCGCGAGATCGCAGAGATCATGGCCTGGGACGAAGACCAGGTAGCCAAGATTATTCGTCGCTACGTCAGCCGCGGCGCCGCTATCAAGGAGCGAATCCGCAAGCTCGATGAGGCCAGAAAGAGAACGTAAGCTGTAAAACTGCCTGTAAAACCGTCTGTTTTCGGCAGTGTGGAAATCCTGCTCAAAGCCTTGTGGCATAAGCTGGAGCGGGTAGCGGGAATCGAACCCGCGCGTTCAGCTTGGGAAGCTGACAGGCTACCATTACATCATACCCGCGCGGGCACTTGGTTAGCATTCGCGATGCGGCTCGGCAATCGGGAAAGGGTTTGATCCTCACTAAACGATGGTGGGCTATTTCCGTTTGCGCAGCGCCGAATGGGCCATCCGGAGCCGAGACAAGGCGATCTCGCCATAGGCGCGGCCGCTGAGCTTGCCGCCGAACCCTCTGCGCAAGATCTTGCGCGCCTGGCTGCCGGAGAAGCGGGCCAGAATTTCGCGGCAAAAAATGCGAGGACGAAATTCAGCCGCAAGCCGCGGCGCGTTGGCCAGGAAAATCTCAAATAGCTTTGGGTCGCGATAGAAACTCCGCAGGCGCTTGGACGCTTCCCTGGTTACTTGATCCACGACTTGCCAGAAGGCGCCATCGAGCATCCAGGCGTACTTGTCCACATTGGCGAGCAAGTACTCGATATCAGTCAGTGTCGCTTGGCTAGCTTTCAGATTGTAAGCGGGACTGCCTGACACCAGCCAGATGGAGCGTTCGCGCGCCGAGAAATAGTTCGAGCCATGCAGGCGGTATCCCGAAAGGATGACATCGATCAGGGCACTTCCGGCAAACGCATTGCAGATGAAATTGAAGTAGCCGTCGGCGGAGCGCATGTGCGGACCATCGCGGCGTACAAGACGCAGGATGGAAGCGCGGTACATGTTCGCGGTGCCCGGCCCCCAATGCCAGCCGAAGACAGGCCTGGGGACGATGGCGGTCCTGGCTGCCAGGGTATCGAAATCCCCTTGGGTTATGGACGGCACCCGCAATGTGGCGTCCTTCTCGCGCAAGCCGCGCATCATGTGACTGCCGCTGATATCGACGCATGCGCCTGCGGCCGTCAGCGCGTTGCCATGGGTGTCCACCTCCGCCACGCTTGAAGATGTGAAGGCAACGCTGTGCGGCAGTGCCAGATGCGCCTGGACGTGCATTGAGGCAAAATTCGAAAACAGCACATCATCGGCGTCGACAAAGGTGACGAGACCGCCCTTTACCTTGTCCAGCGCCCAGAATGCGGCGCCCAGTTGCCCGAGGTTTTCGGCAAGTGTGGCGACGGCGAACCGGTTGTCGCCCTGAATGTGCCTGGCAATCACCTCGGCACTGTCGTCGGTCGAGCCATTGTTGATGACCAGGCATTCGAAATGCGGATAGTCCTGCGCCCTGATCGAATCGATCGCGGCACCAACAAACTGAGCGTAGTTCCAGCTGATGACGACGAAGCTGACGAGCGGCGGCTTGACTGCGTCGCCCGACAATTGCGCGATGCTGCGGTCGCCGATCGTGAAATCTGACGCGGGATGCTCGCTCGCATAATCCGGGCTGGAAGCTTTGTCGTCGAAGTCGTTCATTCGGACACGCCTATTGGCCTTGAAATCATGAGCTTATAGAAGCGGTCTGGGAAAATGCCCACGCCCATCTATCGGCCTGCGTTATTAGCGAAAGTAAAAGGCAATATGCATCCTGAAAAGCGGGTCCTGGTAACGGGCGGTGCCGGATTTCTTGGTTCGCATCTTTGCGAAAAGCTGCTGGAGACGGGCGCGCAAGTCTTATGCGTCGACAATTTCTACACCGGCGCTGCCGAAAACATCGCGCATCTGGGCGCGCATCCTCGTTTCGAGTTCATGCGCCACGATGTGTGCCGGCCGCTTCATGTCGAGGTCGACGAGATCTACAACCTCGCCTGTCCAGCTTCGCCGATCCACTACCAGCGCAACCCGGTGCAGACGACAAAAACCAGCGTATTGGGCGCCATCAACATGCTTGGTCTCGCCAAGCGGCTTGGCGCCAAAATCCTGCAGGCTTCGACGTCTGAAGTTTACGGCGACCCGACCGTTCATCCGCAGCCGGAGGATTACTGGGGCAACGTCAATCCGATTGGTCCGCGCTCCTGCTACGACGAAGGCAAGCGCTGCGCCGAAACGCTGTTCTTCGACTATCGGCGCCAGCACGACCTGGAGATCAAGGTCGCCAGGATATTCAATACCTACGGCCCGAGGATGCAGCCCAACGACGGTCGCGTCGTGTCGAACTTCATCATGCAGGCACTTAAGGGCGACGCCATCTCGATCTTCGGCGACGGCGCGCAGACGCGCTCGTTTTGTTATGTCGATGATCTGGTCGACGGCCTGATCAGGCTGATGGCTTCGCCAAGGGAGTTCACCGGCCCGGTCAATCTGGGCAATCCCGAGGAATTCTCGATGATCGAACTGGCAAAGGCGGTGGTGGCAGCGACGGGTAGCGCGTCGCGGTTTGAATTCTTCCCTTTGCCAGTAGACGATCCCAGGCAAAGGCGGCCAGATATCACTTTGGCCGGCATGTTGGGCTGGCAGCCGCGAACCGCATTGACCGAAGGTCTGCAGCGCACGGTGGCTTATTTCCGGGACCAGTTAAGCAGCGCCCGGCAAGCGTCAGCTGCTGTTTCGTGACGGGAAACGGCCTCAGGAAGCCGGCAGCCGAGGCGTGCCCGCCTGCCCACGCCTTGAAGCTGACGTGGCAATCGCGATATTTCCAAAGAGAGCTAGAATCGCAGGAGACTGAACTTGGCCGGATTGACGCGTTTTCTCGGAGACACCCCGCTTCGGGTGTTCATCAAGCTCCTGGTGATTTCCTTCCTCGTCGGCATCGTCATGAGCGCCTTCGGCTGGTCGCCCTTCGACGTGCTTTACGGCATCCGCAACTTCTTCGTCGATCTCTGGAACATGGGCTTCCGCGTCGTCGACCGCTTCCTGGGCTATTTCCTGCTAGGCGCGGCGATCGTCGTCCCTGCCTTCATCATCCTGAGGCTGTTCAGCTACCGCAAATAGGCTCAGACAAAGGTCGCCGCCGTTTCGAACAGGATCGCATGGCGTGCCGCAAGCGCTTTGATGTCGGTCGAATAGCCGCCGCCGATCACGCCACACAGTGGAACGCCGGCATTGCGAAAATGCTCGATGACAAGGTGTTCGCGGCGGCGCAAGCCGTCGCCGCTGAGCGAAAGACGGCCAAGTCGGTCTTCGTGATGCGGATCGACGCCGGCATTGTAGAACACGATGTCCCATCCTCCACGCCGCGACAGGTTCGCGAGCGCGTCAGTCAGGGTCTCCATATAGGCGTCGTCGCCGGTTCCATCGGGCAAGCCGATGTCGAGGTTGGAGGCGACCTTGCGCACGGGGTAATTCTTCTCGGCATGCATCGAAAAGGTGAAGACCGAAGGGGTGCCGGCAAGGATTTCGGCCGTACCGTCGCCTTGGTGCACGTCAAGGTCGACCACCAGGATGTTGTCGACGAGCTTGTCTTGCAGCAGCGCAAGGGCTGCCACGGCAACATCGTTGAAGGTGCAGAAACCAGCGCCTGGGCGCGCCGCGCATGGTGGCTGCCGCCGGCGGCGTTGCAGGCGATGCCGTGGGTAAGCGCAAGATGCGCCGCAGCGAGCGTGCCGCCCGCCGCAAGCTGGGCACGGCGCGACACGCGCTCGTCGACGGGAAAACCGATCTCGCGCTCGATATGCGGCGGAACGGCATAGGTCAGCACCTGTCCGACATAACCGGCGTCATGGGCCCGATGAAGCCTCGCCGCCGGGATCGGTTCAGCCAGGCTGAGCCCGCCGGTAAGGCCGAGCGTTTCGAGCCGTTCCATGAGATGGCGGTATTTGCTCATCGGAAAGCGATGGTCCGGCGCGAAGCCGGCGTCGTAGTCGGGATGGCTGACGATCTGAAGCGGCATGGGCAACTGCTGAACCACCGGGGCGAATTCGATTGGCCCCACAACTTAAATGGTTGCGGGCGTTGGGGAAACCGGGGCATGTGCCCGAGCGGGAGATTCGGCAACAGGGAGGACTATCGTTGGAATACGCATCGCCAGAGGGCCGTGTGACGCCTTTTTCCGTCACCAACCGCTCGGTGCTGGCGATTGCCGTGCCAATGACCCTAGCCTATCTGACGACGCCGTTCATCGGCCTTGTCGGGACCGGCGTCGTCGGCCAGTTCGGCGATGCCGCGCTGCTCGGTGGCCTTGCGGCGGGTGCTGTCGCCTTCGACGTGGTCTTCACCAGTTTCAACTTCCTGCGCGCCGGCACGACGGCGCTCGTGGCCCAGGCCTTCGGCCGCAATGATGCGGCGGAGGAGCAGGCGGTCTTCTGGCGTGCCGTGGTGATCGCTTTGATTGCCGGCATCGTGCTGGCGCTGACGGCGCCGTTGACCTCGCAAGCCGGGCAATGGTTCATGCAGGCCGAGCCGCGGGTCAGCGAGACGCTCGACCACTATGTCCGTATCCGTATGCTCGGCGCGCCCTTCGCGCTGATCAATTATGCCATCCTCGGCTACATATTGGGGCGGGGCGAGGGCGGTTTCGCGCTGTTTTTGCAAGCGACGCTCAACGGCGTCAACATCGTGCTGTCGATCATGCTGGGTCTGCATTTCGGCTGGGGCGTTGAAGGCGTTGCCTGGGCGGCGGTTGCCGGCGAGGCGGCTGGCATGGTCATCGGCCTTGCCGTGCTGTTGCGGCGATTCGGGCGCCAGCCGAAACTGGCACGTGGGCGCGTCTTCGACGCCGCAGCGTTCCGGCGCCTGTTCGTGCTCAATCGCGACATCATGATCAGGTCGCTGTCGCTGCTCGTCGCCTTCGCGCTGTTCACCCGCCAGGGCGCCCAGTTCGGCACGGTGACGCTCGCTGCCAATGCTGTGCTGATGAACTTCTTCATTGCCGCTGGCTTCTTCCTTGATGGCTTTGCCGCCGCCGCCGAACAGCTTGCCGGCCGTGCCGTCGGCGCGCGCTATGAGCCGGCCTTCCGCAAGGCTGTCTATCTCTGCTCGATCTGGGGATTCGCGCTGGCCGGCAGCATGACGGCGGCACTTCTGATCTTCGGCGCCGATTTGGTTGCGCTGATTTCGACCGCCGAGGATGTTCGCTCGGCGGCTATCGCCTTCCTGCCCTGGGCGGCGTTCACGGCGCTGAGCGGCGTGCTGGCCTTCCAGATGGACGGCATCTTCATTGGTGCTGCCTGGTCGCGCGACATGCGCAACATGATGGTGATCTCGCTGCTGGCATTCATCGCAGCACTGCTGGTGCTGCCTTCGCACTTCGGCAATGCCGGGCTATGGGCGGCGTTGCACCTGCTGCTTATAGTGCGCGGCCTGTGCCTGCTGGCGATACTCAGGCCGCGGGCAAGGGCGACCTTTCAGAGCGGTGCCGCTGCCCACTGATCGAGCTTGCTGTCGCGCAGCTCGGAAATGTTCTTCACGCCTTCGCGCGCGGCGAAATCCGACATGCCGCGCACGATGCGTGCCGGCAGCGACGGACCGGCATAGACCATGCCGGTGTAGAGCTGCACGAGATCGGCACCGGCGCGGATTTTTTCGAGCGCGGTCTCGGTCGAATCCACGCCGCCAACACCGATGATGGCGCGCTGGGGCCCGAGCAGCTTGCGCATGCGCGCAAGCACCGCCGTCGAACGTGCAAACAGCGGCTTGCCCGACAGGCCACCGGTTTCACCGGTGTGAGTCGGGCTGCGCAGGGTCGGCCGGGCGATCGTGGTGTTGGAAACGATGATGCCGTCGATGCCCTTTTCGGTGACCTCGGCGGCGATGTCTTCCAGCTCGGCCTCATGCAAATCGGGCGCGATCTTGAGGAAAATCGGAACCGGATGGCCGGCCTCGACGCGGGCGACGATGACACTGGCCAGCAATTCGGCGAGCTGTTCGCGCGCCTGCATGTTGCGCAGGCCCGGCGTGTTGGGCGAAGAGATGTTGACGGTGAGATAAGACGCGTGGCGTGCGAAGCGCTTCACGCCGCTGATATAGTCGCTAATGCGGTTGGTGCTGTCCTTGTTGGCGCCGATGTTGACGCCAACGATGCCAGGCCGTCCCGACCGCGCGATGAGACGCTTTTCGCAGGCATCATGGCCCTCATTGTTGAAGCCGAGCCGGTTGATGACGGCGTCGTCCTCAACGAGGCGGAAGATGCGCGGCTTGGGATTGCCGGCCTGCGGCAGCGGCGTCACGGTGCCCACTTCGGCAAAGCCGAAACCTAGGCCGAGCAGCGCGTCCGGTACTTCGCCGTTCTTGTCGTAGCCGGCTGCCATGCCCAGCGGGTTGGGAACGTCGAGACCGGCGATCTTCAGGCGCAGGCGGGCATCGCGCGGTGCGCGGCCGCCCACCGGCAGGCCGCAGCGCAGTGYCTTGATCGACATGCCATGCGCGGTCTCCGCATCGAAGCTGAACAGCAGGTGCCGGCCAAGCCGGTCGAAAGCGCTCATGCCTCAAGCTCCGGGAAATCGTGGGCGCCATCGGCCTTGAGCGGCAAGGCACGCACCCATTTGGCGGCACTCGTTTCGAGCGGCGCGTAAAGATGCGGAAACAAAGCGCCGCCGCGCGAGACTTCGTATTTCAGGGAGGGCCCGAACCTGTCGGCATCGAAGGCGACAAGCAGCAGATTGTCCAAGCCGGCGAAGTGCTTGGCTGCCGTCTCTACAACCTGCTCGGCGGTTGAGAAATGGATAAAGCCGTCGGCGAGATCGATGGGCGCGCCTTGGAAAACCCCGCTCCGCTCGGCTTGGCGCCACATCGGTTCGGGGCAGATCTTGTAGATGGTCTTCGTCATATGCGCGCTATAGGCTGAAAGCATGATCCGGGAAAGGGCGGCTTGACTTGCCCCACCGCAATTTGGGCCTATTGCAGCGCGACAATTCGCATCGTCCGCAAATGGAGACAGTCATGCGCCGTGCCTTTTTGATATTCGTTCCCATGCTTGCCGGCCTCGGGGCCACTTCGGCATTTGCCGCCGAAGGACAGCGCTTCCAGATGGAAAAGACCGACAAGGGCTATGTTCGCATGGACACCCAGACCGGCGAGATGTCGATCTGCGAGGAGCGTGACAGCCAGCTGGTGTGCAAGCTTGCCGCCGACGAACGCTCGGCACTTCAAGATGAGATTGGCCGCCTGCAAGGGGATATCAAGACGATCGAAGAGCGAGTGGTAAAGCTTGAGAATTCGCTGACTGCGCGGATGGAATCGAAGCTGCCGACCGAAGAAGAATTCCAGAAGAGCATGGGTTACATGGAGCGCTTTTTCCGCAGCTTCATGGGCATAGTCAAGGACATGGAAAAGGAAGACAAGGCGCTCCCGCCTGAGCCGGCGCCGAACAAGACTTGAGCGCCACCCGGTGTGCTTGCGCCTGAAAGTTGAGCATGAAGCGCTGCTTCCGTGATCTTTTGACTTTAACTGCTTGAAAAGCCGGCACCGGGTCGCATAATCGCGCCCGACGGTCCAAGGCGTACAGAACGGTCGGGACCTCGGGAGGAATATTTGCCAGCAGGCCATAAGTTCGTCATCGCGGACGACCATCCGCTTTTTCGCGGTGCTCTCAAACAAGCCATCGCGGGGCTCGCCGACGTCTCGAGCGTGCTGGAAGCCGGCGACTTCGAGAGCGTCAAGGCGATCGTTGCCGCCCATGAGGATATCGACCTCGTCCTTCTCGACCTTTCCATGCCCGGCGCCTCTGGACTGTCCGGCCTCATTTCGCTGCGCGGCGTCCATGCGACGGTGCCCGTGGTCATCGTTTCGGCCCAGGACGACCCCGAAACCGTCCGCCGTGCGCTCGAGCTCGGCGCTTCGGGTTTCATCTCGAAATCGGCGAGCATGGACGACATCCGCAGCGCCATCAAGGCCGTGCTGTCCGGCGAGATCTCCGCACCCGGCGATATCGACCTCGGGGTCGAGCGCGACCCGGAAATCTCCGACCTGATCAAGCGGCTGCAATCGCTGACGCCGCAGCAGACGCGCGTGCTCGGCATGCTGGCGGAAGGGCTGCTCAACAAGCAGATCGCCTATGAGCTYGGGGTSTCRGAAGCSACSATCAAGGCCCATGTYTCGGCGATCCTGCAGAAGCTCGGCGTCGASAGCCGCACCCAGGCGGTCATCCTGCTGTCCAAGATCGGCAGCGATCCACGCCCAGCGGTGTAGCGCGAATTCTACTCGGCGGCGTGGGCCATGCGCCGCATGCGGTTCATCATCGATCGCAGCACGGCGGGCTTCAGCGGCTTGTTGAGCACGGCGACGTCGATCTGGTCGGCGGCGGCGCGCACCTCGTTGGAACGGTCGGCGGTGATCAGCACCGCCGGTATCGCTTCGCCATACGCTCCGCGCAGGGTGCGGATGACGTCGAGGCCGTTTTCGCCGTCGAGATGATAGTCGGCGAGGATGATCTCAGGTGCCGGCCCGACGTTCTGGTCGGCCTCGAAGGCTTCCGTGCCGGAGTAGGTTCGCACCATACAACCCCAGCCTTCGAGCAGAAGCCGCATGCCTTCGAGAATGCGGGCATCATTGTCGATGCACACGACCGTCAGCCCGTTKAGGGCGGCGGCGGCCTGGATGCGGGGGCGGGTCGTCGTCGCGGCGGGCAATTCCGCGGCGGTGGTGATCGGCAGTATCACCGAAAAGCGCGTGCCCAGACCCTTGTGCGACTCGATCTGGATTTCGAGCTTGAGCACGCGCGCGATACGGTCGACGATCGACAGGCCGAGCCCGAGCCCTTGCGCCTCGCGCATGCCGTCGTCGAGCCGCGTGAATTCCTGGAATACGGTGCCGAGCTTGTCGGCGGCGATGCCGATGCCGGTGTCGATCACCTGGATTTCGACGAGCTCGCCACGGCGTCTGACCCCCACGACGATGCGGCCGCTGCGGGTGTATTTGATCGCGTTGGACACCAGATTCTGGATCAGCCGGCGCAACAGGTTGCGATCGGTGTTGACGGTCAAGGTCGACGGCACGATCACCAGTTCGAGATCCTTGGCGCGCGCCATGGGCAGGAAGTCGGTACCAATCTGGCGTAGCAGTCCGTCGAGGCGGAACACAGTTTCGGCCGGCTTCATAGCACCAGCGTCAAGCCGCGAAATATCGAGCACCGCGCCCAGGATGGTCTCGACCGATTCCAGCGAAGATTCGATATTCCTGGCGGCAACGCCCGCATTGCCCTTGCCAGTCTTTTCGATCAGCGACGAGCAGTAGAGCCGGGCGGCATTGAGCGGCTGCAGGATGTCGTGGCCGGCAGCCGCGAGAAAGCGCGTCTTGCCGAGATTGGCCTCTTCGGCGAGCATCTGCGCCTGGGCGAGTTCTTCGTTGACGCGGGTCAGTTCGGCGGTGCGGCTCTTGACGCGCTGTTCCAGCGACTCGTTGGCGCGCTTGAGGGCGAGGTCGGCCGCGACGCGCGCGGAGATATCGGTGTAGGTCGCAACGATGCCGCCATCTGGCATCGGGTTGGAACTCATCTCGATGATCCTGCCGCTGGTTTGCAGCTCGATCTGCCAGGGGCCGCCGAAGCTGGTCAGCCGGTTGAGCGTGGTCAGGCGCGAGGTCTGCTGGATGTCGCCGCGGGCTACGAGGTAACCGAGGATGCGGTCGATCGAAACGCCCAYCTGACCCATGTCGTCAGGCAGGTCGAACAGCGAGCGGTATTGGCGGTTCCAGCAGATCAGGCGGAAATCCTGATCGAAGACGGTGATGCCCTGTTCCATCTGATCGAGCGCGATCTGCAGAAGGTCGCGGTTGTGCTGCAGCGCCTCGGTGGCGTCGTCGAGCAGGCGGAACGTGTCTTTCGAGGAGTTGTCGCCGCGCTTGAACAGCAGAGACAGGATCAGACGCGCCGAAGACGAGCCGACAGCGCTCGCCATCAGCTGCTCGGAGAATCGGATGACGTCCATGCCAGCGGGATCGTTGCCGTTGAGCTTGCTGCCGCTTTCGATCTGGAAGGTCTGGAACGAGCGCTCAGTGCGTTCGACGCCGAGATAGCGAGCGATGGTGTCCTTGAGGTCGTTGACGGTGATGGTGGTGCGGAAACGGCGCAGCGATGGCATCGGGCTTGAATCGCGCGGCACGAAGATCGAGGCCTGGATGCGTTCGAGCGGTACCGAAGCGCGTGACAGCGAACCGAAGACGAAGAACAGCGCGTTGATCGCCAGGCTCCACAACACACCGTGATTGAGCGGTTCGGCGATCGTGCCGAACAGAGCCTGGGGCCTGAGCGCCTCGATGCCGAAAAGCCCGTCGGTGATGATCGAGGTGTCAGGCGCGGCGAGCGTCGGCAGCATCAGCGTGTAGCACCACACGGCGATGCCGGCGGCCATGCCAAGGGCGGCACCGCGCGCATTGGCGCGCCTCCAGATCAAGCCGCCGATGAAGGACGGCGCGAACTGGGCAATGGCCGCAAACGACATCAGGCCGATAGAGGCAAGGCGCGTGTTGTTGGTGCTTTCGCGGTAGTAGAGAAAGGCGACGAACAGGATGATGAAGATCGAGGCGCGTCGGATGTTGAGGATGATCGCCGACCAATCCTCGGTGTCGCCGGATTTGATCTTGATCAGCCGGCGCACGAAGATCGGGATGACGAGATCGTTGGAAATCATGATCGACAGCGCCACGCTTGCCAYGATGACCATGGCGGTAGCCGCGGACAGGCCGCCGATG
>NZ_JBFUKO010000049.1:0-18028 GCF_056400805.1 Aminobacter sp. P4_H6_2 | reverse complement strand
GGGCGACGTTGCCGGCCTTGACCGTATCGAACAGCCCGTCGGTCAGGAACGCCTCGTCGATATGGACGCCGACGACCTCGCCAATGACGACGAAAACACCGGCGTCGTGGCCATCCAGTCCCTTTGGCCGAAAGATCTCGGTCACCTTGCACTCAAGTGCTGCGGGTGCCTCGGCAACGCGCGGCGGCGCGACCAGTCGCGATGGCGCGGGCGTCAAGTCGGCATAACCGAATTCGCTGACGCCACGCGGTGCATTGACCGCACTTCGGTTCATTTTCTCGGCCAGATCGCGGCCAACGAGATTGGCAACGAACTCCTTTGTCTCGGCCGCGAAGGTGGCGCTGTCTTTTGGTCCTTCCGACGAAAACCAGACCAGATGCGGATTGCTGGAGAAAGCGTTGAAGAACGAATAGGGCGCGAGGTTGAGCGCCCCGTCCTTGCCGAGCGTCGAGATCCAGCCGATCGGCCTCGGCGAGACGATCGCCTTGAATGGGTCATGCGGCAGGCCGTGGCCTTTCGACGGCTCGTAGAACAATAGCCTATCCTTCCCAAGGACCCGCATAGTCGGAATAGAGCCCGGCTACATCAGGGCGCGGCCGCTCGGGCGCTGGGCCATCATAGCTGCCAATATGGATGAAGCCTACGACGCGCTCGTGAGGAGCAAGGCCCAACAGCGCGCGCCCTTCCTCATTGTCGGAATACCAGTTGGTGATCCAGTTCGCGCCATAGCCCAGCGCGTTGGCGGCAATGACGAGGTTCATGGCGGCGGCACCACCGGACAGGAACATCTCCCATTGCGGGATCTTGGCGTTCGGCTTGGGGCTCGATACCACACCGATCACCAACGGAGCACGCGAGAACCGGGCAAGTTCCTGCTTGCGGCGGCCTTCGGCAAGGGGACCTTCGCGACGTTCGGCAAGCTCGGCGAGCTTCTTGCCAATCTCGACGCGCGCATCGCCACGATAGATGATGAAACGCCAAGGCTCCAGCCGACCGTGATCAGGCACGCGGGTCGCCGCGCGCAGCATCGTCTCGATCTCGGTGTCGGAAGGTGCCGGCGCACGCAGTTCGGGGATGGGCGCGGAATTGCGGGTCAGCAAAAAGTCGATGATCGGCGATGGCACGGCGCAGGCGCTCCTTGGGTTTTTGGCTGAAGCACCGGCCCGAAATGGCGGCTGCTCTGGCAGCGGCGCATTGCGGTTGAGAATCCATCGCGCCGGAATAGCCTTGAAATTGCCACCGCCTTGCGCTTCAAACAAGGCATGTCTTGGGGATACATCCGACTTTTCGTGCCGATTCTGGGTGCCGCACTGTTTACGGTGCAGCCTTCGGTTGGTTTCGCTCAGGATGGCGCGACCGCTCTCGAAGGATTGAGCCTGCCTGGCATATCGGGTTTTGCCTCGCCACGCGGCGACGAACCGCTGGCAACCGGCACGCTGGGCGAAATTACGCTCACCGCGCAAATGACCGACAAGGGCAAGGACATCAGTCGCGGCCTGGTTTGGCGCGTGTTCCGCCCCGAGGCAGGCCCGGACGGCAAGTTGCCGCTGGTCGCTTCGGCCCAAGGTGGCACCAGCATGTTCCAGCTACCGCCCGGCAGCTATCTCGTGCACGCCTCCTATGGCCGTGCAGGTGCCACCAAGCGCATTACCGTCGGCAAGCAAGGCAAGCGCGAAAGCCTGGTGCTCGACGCCGGTGGGCTCAAACTCGACGCGGTGTTATCCGGTGGCGTGCGCATCCCGCCAGCAAAACTGAAATTCTCGATCTACGAAGCCGACCCCGGCAGCGACGGCGAACGCGCGCTCATCATTCCGAATGTCGCGCCAAATTCGGTGGTTCGCCTCAACTCCGGCACCTACCATGTCGTTTCGACCTATGGCAGCGTCAACGCCGTCATTCGCTCCGACATCCGCGTCGAGGCAGGCAAGCTCACTGAAGCAACCGTCGAACACCGCGCCGCCGATGTCACCTTCAAGCTGGTGCGCGAGGCCGGCGGCGAAGCCATCGCCGACACGTCATGGTCGGTGCTGACAGAATCGGGCGACCCGCTGCGCGAAGCGGTCGGCGCTTTTGCCTCGATGGTGCTTTCGGAAGGCGACTACACGATCATCGCCAAGAACCGCGACCGCATCTACCAACGCGATTTCACCGTCGTTGCCGGCAGCAATCAGGACGTCGAAGTGGTCGCCTCGGAAGATGCGGCGATCGACCCCAACGAAGGCGCAGATTGATCTGGCCCGCGTGGGTTGTTTCCAGCAAACAAAAAAAGGGCGGCATCACTGCCGCCCTTTCTGCGTCTCTTAGCCTCTCGGCTTATGCGCGGCGGCGATCCGGAGCCGTCGCTTCTTCGCGCAGCGAGGCAACCGCCTCGTCAAGCGTCATCGAAACCTGATCGCGCGAGCCGAGACGCCGCACGTTGACGGTTGCCTCTTCCGCCTCGCGCTTGCCGCAGACGAGAATGACCGGCACCTTGGCCAGCGAATGCTCGCGGACCTTGTAGTTGATCTTCTCGTTGCGCAGATCAGCCTCAGCCGACAGACCAGCTGCCTTGAGCTTGGCCACCACAGAGCGGACATAGTCGTCGGCGTCAGACGTGATCGTCGTCACCACCACCTGCTGCGGCGCAAACCATAGCGGGAAGTGGCCCGAATAGTTCTCGATCAGGATGCCAAGGAACCGCTCCATCGAACCGCAGATGGCGCGATGGATCATGACAGGCTGCTTCTTCTCCGAATCCGAGCCGATATAGAAGGCGCCGAAACGCTCTGGCAGGTTGAAGTCGACCTGGGTGGTGCCGCACTGCCATTCGCGGCCGATGGCATCACGCAGCACATATTCGAACTTGGGACCGTAGAAGGCGCCCTCACCCGGATTGATCGACGTCTTGATGCGATTGCCAGACTGCGCCTCGATGGTCTTGAGCACATTGCCCATGATCTCTTCGGCGTGATCCCATGCCTCGTCGGAGCCGACACGTTTGTCGGGCCGGGTCGACAGCTTGACCGAAATCTCGTCGAAGCCGAAGTCGGCATAGGTCGACAGGATCAGGTCGTTGATGCGCAGGCACTCGGCCGCCAACTGCTCTTCGGTGCAGAAGATATGCGCATCGTCCTGCGTGAAACCGCGCACGCGCATCAGCCCGTGCAGCGCGCCCGACGGTTCGTAGCGATGCACATTACCGAATTCGGCAAGCTTCACCGGCAGATCGCGATAGGACTTCAGCCCGTGCTTGAAGATCTGGACGTGGCCCGGGCAGTTCATCGGCTTGAGCGCGAAGACGCGTTCGTCGTCTGTATCGTCGCCGGCAACCGTCACCTTGAACATGGCATCGCGATACCAGCCCCAGTGACCCGAGGTCTCCCACAGCGACTTGTCGAGCACCTGTGGCGCGTTGACTTCCTGGTAGCCCTGCTGGTCGAGGCGGCGGCGCATGTAGCTGACGAGGTTCTGGAACATCTTCCAGCCCTTGGCGTGCCAGAAGACGACGCCTGGGCCCTCTTCCTGGAAATGGAACAGGTCCATCTCGCGGCCAAGGCGGCGATGGTCGCGCTTTTCGGCTTCTTCCAGCATGTGCAGATACTGGTCGAGCTGCGCCTGGTCAGCCCAGGCCGTGCCGTAAATGCGCGTCAGCATCGGATTGTTGGAATCGCCGCGCCAATAAGCACCGGCCACCTTCATCAGCTTGAAGGCGCCGCCGATCTGGCCGGTCGAAGCCATATGCGGACCACGGCACAAATCGAACCACTCGCCTTGCGCGTAGATGTTGAGGTTCTGGTCTTCAGGGATCGCATCGATCAGCTCGAGCTTGTAGGCCTCGCCCTTGTCGGAGAACACCTGCTTGGCCTTGTCGCGCGACCAGACCTGCTTGGTGAACGGCTTGTTGCGCCCGATGATCTCGCGCATCTTCTTTTCGATCGCCGGGAAATCCTCGGGCGTGAAAGGCTCGTTGCGCGCAAAGTCGTAATAAAAGCCGTTGTCGATGACAGGACCGATGGTCACCTGGGTACCCGGCCACAGCTCTTGAACGGCTTCCGCCAGCACGTGAGCGGTATCGTGACGGATCAGCTCCAGAGCGCGCGGATCGTCGCGCGTGAGGATCTCGACCTTGCCCGACTTGCCGAGCGGGTCGGACAGATCGCGCACGGTGCCGTCGACGGCATAAGCGACCGCCTTCTTGGCAAGCGACTTCGAAATCGACTCGGCCAGGCCAGCACCTGTCAGCGCCGCGTCATACTCGCGGACGGAACCATCGGGAAATGTCAGGGAAACGGAATTCGACAAAGCTCTTCTCCTATCCAGTCCCGCAAACGAGCGCGGGTGGTTAAAAGCCGGATGCGTCCGGCAGCGAGGGGTCTTTTATGGCGAGTTTTCCGCCTCGTAAAGACTGACGGCGATGAGATTGCAGCTTTGGACCGTCGAGATTTGCGTCCGCTAAAGGCTGTGAACCCAGCAAAGCGCTCGTGATCAGTTCTTCACCAGCGTTGGCAGCTGCTGCAGGAAATCGTCGCGTGCCTGGAGGCCCATGCGGGTCTTGGCTCGCTCGTTGCCGACCACCAGACGCACGAACACCAGCTTGCGGCCATCCCTCTCGGCCCAGCCGATGAACCAGCCGAAGGGCCGGTTCGCATCGACCTTGCCAGCCTTGTTGGTGAGCCAGCCGCTGCCGGTCTTGCCCTGCACGCGCCAGTCGCCGGCCTGGAATGCTGGCAGGATGGCATTGGTCATGTCGTAGGCCTTGGCCGACATCGGCAACTTACGGCCGACAATCTCGCGCAGCAAGCCGATCTGCTCGACCGGCGAAATCTTCAGCGACGAGCTCAACCAGGCATGGGTAAGGCCATCCTTCTTGCCGGCATTGCCTGAGATGTCCTTGTTGCCATAGCCGAATTTGTCGATGTAGGCAGCGAAACGCTTGTCGCCCAGCCGCCGGGTGATCTCCTGCGAGAACCAGACGACCGAATCCCTTTCCCAGATCGTCGGATCGACGGTCCTTTGATCACGCTGGACCGCCTTGAACTCAGGCTTGTAGTCCCAGCTTGGCGTATGCTCATCGACAAGAATGCCCACGTCGTAGCCGACAAGCGCAAGCGGCAGCTTGAAGGTCGAGGCCGGGCTGACCCGCTGGTCACAGATACCGCGCTGGTAGACCGTTTCGCCACTTGCTGCATCGACGATCAGATTGCATTCGAAGGCCTGGTTTGGCGTGGCCGACTTTGCCGAGGCAGGCATCGATGCCGCCAGCGACGCCGCGATGAACCCTATTGCAGCGAGGAGCAGGAGGCGGAGATCGGCGTGACGCACGTGGAATTCCCTCTGGCGATTGGTGCAGAGGTCCTAGACTGTCGCCTTGTCTCGAATATGACTAAACTTGGATCGACTCTCTTTACGCTAACTAAATCGTAAAGCGGGCAGCAGGCCAGTTGGCCGGCGGCGTACGCCTAGGCATCACGAACGGTTTTCAGGCCACTTTTTGCTGATGAGCCAGTAGCGCCAGGGCGTGAACCAGGCGTAGCGCCGGTCAAGTTTTTCCGGCACGCGGTCGATGCCATGGGTGCCCCACGGGCCGCAGCGGACAACACGAAAGAGTCCCATCCAGCCACCGGCCCACAGGCCGTGGCGAGCGATCGCCTCGTGGGCGTATTCCGAGCAGGTCGGCATATGCCGGCATGAATTGCCGATGAAACCCGAAAGCGTCAGCTGATAAAGCCGCACCAGCGACGTGCCGAGCACGCGACCCGGCGTCTTGCGCCATGGCCCAGCCCAGTTGCGGCCGCGTGCGGCGATGCTGCGTGTGTGGTCGTGACCGTGGTCCATCGTCTCCGCCGATCGGAATTTCTTCATCATAGATGTCAATTCCGACATGCATACGCAATGTTCGGCCTCTAGGACCACAGCGCTGCGGCGCCATGTCACGCAAGCCAGCCAAGCTTCGCCCAGCGGTGGGGGCACCGCCGTTGCGGGGTGGCGAGCTGTTTCCGCTCGGCGCCGCAGCGCTTCGCGCTACGTGCGGAATGGTCGGCCTGAAACGTCGCGATGCGGAACATCTCGGCGTAGGCGTTGAAGAGCGTTGGCATTGTTTTGCCTCCTTAGCTGGGAGGATTAGACCGCCTCTAGCTGTCTGCTTCAAACGAGTATAACGTCCGCCTTGGATAACCTGAGATTATGCGAATGAAGCGCGGGCGGCTGCCGCTGACGGCATTGAGAAGTTTCGAGGCGGCCGGCCGGCATCTGAGTTTCAGCCGTGCGGCGGAAGAGCTTTTTGTCACCCAGGCCGCCATCAGCCGGCAGATTCGCGAGCTTGAAACGTTCCTGCGCCTGCCGCTGTTCGTACGTTATCACCGTCGCGTCGAACTGACCGAACCGGGCCAGAAGCTGTTGCAGCAGCTGATCAAAAGCTTCGACGATATCGATCAGCGGCTGTCGGAATTGGCCGGCGCGCGCACGCAATCGGTGGCCGGCGTCAGCGTCGAGCCGTCGCTGGCAGCCAGTTGGCTGGTGCCGCGCCTCAACCAGTTCCGCGAACTGCGGCCCGACATCGACATCGTGCTCGATGTCGATCCGCGCCTGATCGATTTCCGCAACGACCAGGCCGAACTTGCCTTGCGTTTCAGCGCTCACAGCACGTCGTGGCCGCGCAGTGAAGCGGAGCTGTTGGGGCCGGTCGTCGACTCGCCCGTACTCTCGCCCGCCCTGCTCGCCTCTGGCCCGGCTTTGGAAAGCCCTGGCGATCTGCGCCGCTACACCCTGCTGCATGAAGAAAACCGCCAGGGATGGGCACGCTGGTTCGAGGCCGCAGGCGCCACCGAAGCCCCTGTATCCGAGCGTGGGCCGCTGCTGGCAGACGCCGCTCTGTCGAAACAGGCTGCGATGCTCGGCCACGGTGTGGCACTTGGCGATCTGTTGCTGGTGCGTGAGGAGCTTGCGGCCGGAACTTTGGTCAAGCCGTTCGAGACCAACGTGGTGTGCGGCGGCTACTGGCTGGTGGCAAAAAGCCTGAGCAAACTGTCGGAGCCTGCACAAGCATTCGCCGATTGGATCAGGGCTGAGTTCGCCGAAAGTCTGCGCAATCTCGAAGATTGCTAAGCGGCGGCCTGCTTGCGCTCGATCTGGCCGATGGCATCAACGACAGCGTCGAAAGTCAGCATGGTCGAAGCGTGGCGCGCCTTGTAATCGCGCACCGGCTCGAGATATTTCAGATCGGCGAAGCGTCCCTCGGGCGGCGTGCCACCTTCCTTGAGCATGCGCAGCATGGTGTCCCTCACCGCACGTAGCTCATCAGCGYTCGCACCAACCACATGTTCGGCCATGATCGACGACGATGCCTGGCCCAGCGCGCAGGCCTTGACCACATGGCCAAAGTCGGTGACCAGGCCGTCTTCCATCTTGAGATCGATGGTGACGGTCGATCCGCAAAGCTTGGAATGGGCGGTAGCTGTGGCATCAGGATTTTCGAGATGCCCGAGCCGGCCGATATTGCCCGCGAACCCGAGAATTTTCGTGTTGTAGATGTCGTCGATCAACTTTTTTCACTCTGAGTGCGTGTGGTGAACAACTCTTGTCGCTGACGCATCTTTCAATCGTCGTCTTCACCCATATATAATGGTTGCGCTCACCTCTCGACAAGGCTGCAGAAACAGCATCGGGAGGAAGGGCATGATGAGCAGCTTTGGGTACGGCACTATTCCGGTGGTCCCTAAAGTGGCTGTGTCCGTTCAACTCGTCCCTGCTTTGACAGGGACTACTGGAGACGCCTGAGATGGATGCCGTTGCCAAGAAGCTGATGCCGCAATCAGCGTACATGGATATGCCTACGACCGACCGCCCGACCGAGGCGGAGGTAGAAGCTGCCGTCAAGGTGCTCTTGCGCTGGACCGGCGACAATCCCCAACGTGAAGGCCTGGTCGACACGCCCAAGCGCGTGACCAAGGCGTTCCGTGAGATGTTCAACGGCTACGACATGTGCCCAGCCGATGAGCTTGGCCGCACCTTCGAGGAAGTGRCCGGTTATGACGACCTCGTCATCGTCCGCGACATCAAGTTCCACTCGCATTGCGAGCACCACATGGTGCCAATCATCGGCAAGGCGCATGTCGGCTATCTGCCCGATGGCAAGGTTGTTGGCCTGTCCAAGATCGCCCGCGTCGTCGACATCTTCGCCCACCGCCTGCAGACGCAGGAAGCCATGACGGCGCAGATTGCCGGTGTCATCCAGGACGTGCTAAATCCGCGCGGCGTTGCCGTGATGATCGAGGCCGAGCATATGTGCATGGCCATGCGCGGCATTCGCAAGCAGGGTTCGACGACCCTGACCTCCACCTTCACCGGCGTTTTCCGGGATACTCCCGAAGAACAGGTCCGGTTCGTGACCATGGTGCGAGCCGGCGGCGGGATCTGATTTCCCATCGCCGGTGCCCTCGACTTAGGACCCGGCGATGACCCTGCAGTTTCCCCAAGCTTCCAACGACAAAAGCGCGCTCGAAGAAGGCGTGGCGTTCACGCCGCGCTTCGACGCCAACGGCCTTGTCACCGCCGTCGTCACCGACGTTGCCGATGGCACGCTGCTGATGGTCGCGCACATGAATGCAGAGGCGCTTGCCCTGACCATCGAGACCGGCATCGCCCACTACTGGTCGCGGTCGCGCGGCTCGTTGTGGAAGAAGGGCGAGACATCGGGCAATTTCCAGCACGTCGCCGAGATCCGTACCGACTGCGATCAGGACGCGGTATGGCTGCGCGTAAAAGTTACCGGCCATGATGCAACCTGTCACACCGGCAGGCGTTCCTGCTTTTATCGGACGGTGGGGCTGAAGGACGGCGTCGCGACCCTCAGCGCAGACGGCAGCCTCCCCCTGTTTGACGCGGACGAAATCTACCGCAAAGAATAGTGAACCCTCCTGACGCCCCTGCGACACTAAGATTCACGATTTCGATACGGCCTGGATGTAGTCTAGGTGCGGGACTGTGCATGCTCCGAAAGTTGGACTCGATTTTCGGCAAGGATCATGCACCGATTCAAGGTGTCGCAGCGTCCTTTGCGCGTCCGAACGGGTGCGCGGCGCTGCAGGGAGATTGTGATGCTCGAGTGGGCGTCCTTCCACACGCGCCAGAACGTCCGGGAAGCCAACGGCTTTTCCTCGGGCGGCAGTTCTGACGGCCCAGCAACCCCGAAAGAAACCGGCATTTCGCTTGCTCTTGGCGGCGGAGCCGCGCGCGGATGGGCCCATATCGGCGTGCTACGCGCGCTGGATGAAGCCGGCATTCGCATTAACATGATCGCCGGCACCTCGATCGGCGCACTCGTCGGCGGCTGTTATCTCGCTGGTAGGCTGGATGAGCTTGAGGAATTCGCCCGCAGCCTGACCAAGCGCCGTCTGTTTGGCCTGTTCGACCTGAAGCTCGGCGGCAATGGTCTGTTCGGCGGCATGAAACTCGACGCCCGCATGCAGCAGCACATGGGCAGCGTGACTTTCGAAGACCTGCCCAAGCCGTTTATCTGCGTTGCGACCGAAATCCGCACCGGCCATGAGATCTGGCTTTCGAGCGGCTCACTGATCAAGGCCATGCGAGCTTCCTATGCGCTGCCCGGTGTTTTCGAACCGGTCACCTGCAATGGCCGCGTCCTGGTCGACGGCGCTTTGGTCAATCCGGTCCCGGTCTCAGTCTGCCGCGCCAACGAGCAGCCACTGGTGGTGGCCGTCAACCTACACTACGACCTGTTTGGCCGTGCCGCCGTCATTAAACACAGTGCCGGCGAACTGGTGGTCGAACGCCCGGCAAGGCCTGGGGAAACTCCCGGCTACAGCGAGCGCGAGGCACGGCTTGGCATCACTGGGGTGATGGTAGAGGCGTTCAACATCATCCAGGATCGCATTTCACGCGCACGTCTCGCCGGTGACCCGCCTGATCTTTCGATCCAACCCAAGCTCGGCCTCATCGGGCTTTCGGAATTCCATCGGGCCGACGAGGCCATCCGCCTCGGTTATGAGGCAACCAAGGCGCAGATGGAAGAGATCCTCCGGCTACAGGCAGTGCTCGGCTAAGGCCCGGCAAGTGCCGCATCGATCATCCTGAACTGAGCGGTGCGGCTGCCATTCCAGTGATTGACCGAAATCGAACCGGCCACATGGACCGTGCGGTCACGGTTCCTGAACAGGAAGTCGCCGATCGGCGTTTCCGCTGCCCTGAAAGCAATACCCTGCAGGCGGCCACCACTCTCCGAGCGCAAATCGACCCGGATATGCGCCGTGCCGACCAGCCGGACGTTGGCTAAACGGTGGCGCGGCAAGACGAAAACAGGCGCGACATGCCCTGCCCCAAACGGCCCAGCTTTCTCAAGCGCATCGACAAGATTCAAGGTCGCGCCTTCGGCGGCCAGCGCGCCATCGATCTTGAGGCTTTCCTCGTCCTGAAGGCGAAACACATCCGCCGCCGCCCGCTGCTCGAAAAAGGCGCGCAGTTCGCCAAGCTTTGCACGCTCGACAGTGATGCCGGCGGCCATGGCGTGGCCGCCGCCCTTGACCAGCAAGCCGGCCTCCACCGCCTCGCGCACCAACCGACCGAGATCAAAACCCGAGACCGAACGGCCCGAACCAGTGCCTATGCCATTTCCGTTGAAGGCGATGGCAAAAGCCGGACGTCGGGCGTGGTCCTTGAGCCGCGAAGCGAGGAGGCCAACGATGCCGGGATGCCAAGTCGTGTTCGCCGTCACCAAAACAGCAGGACCAGGACCGGCACCAATCTCGGCATCGGCCTCGGCGCGCGCCTCGGCCAGCATTTCGGTTTCCATCGCCTGCCGTTCCTGGTTCAGGCGGTCGAGCGTTCCAGCGATCGTTCCGGCCTCGACCGGGTCGTCGGTGGCGAGCAGCTTGCTGCCCAGTGCGGCATCGCCGATGCGTCCGCCGGCATTGATGCGCGGACCGAGCAGGAAAGCGAGATGGAAGTTGCTGAGCGGCTCGCCGATGCGAGCGACGCGGGCAAGTGCCGTCAGGCCGACATTGTTCTGCTGGCGCATGGCCCGCAGCCCTTTGACGACGAAAGCGCGATTGACGCCGGTCAGCGGCACGACGTCGCAAACGGTTCCCAGCGCCACGAGGTCGAGCAGCGACAGCAGGTCCGGGCGCGGCGCATCGGGCAGTTTTTCCCGCAGCACCTTGGCGGTCTGGACCAGCGTCAGGAAGGTCACGCCGGCAGCACAGAGATGCCCCTGGCCGGAAAGATCATCGTCGCGGTTCGGGTTGACCACCGCGCACGCATTTGGCAACGGCCCACCGACCTGATGGTGGTCGAGCACGACCACATCGGCACCGGCCTCGTTGGCCGCATCGATCGAGGCCGCACTATTGGTGCCGCAGTCGACAGTGATGATCAGGCTGGCGCCCCGGCCGATCAATTCACGCATCGCGTCGGGATTGGGCCCGTAACCTTCGAAAATGCGGTCGGGAATGTAGATCTCGGATTCGACGTCGAAATGCGTGAGAAAGCGCTTCATCAGCGCCGAGGATGAGGCTCCATCGACGTCGTAGTCGCCGAAGATCGCGACCTTCTCCTTGCGCATCACGGCATCGGCGATGCGCCCGGCAGCCTTGTCCATGTCGGTCAACGAGGCCGGATCGGGCAACAGGTCGCGGATCGTCGGATCGAGAAAGCGCTCGGCATCGTCCGCCGTGACACCGCGACCGGCAAGCACGCGCGCGACGATGTCGGGCACGCCGTGCCCCTGGGCAATGGCGAGCGCCAACATATCCTGCCGTTCGGTCAACCGGTGCTCCCATGAAACACCGGTGGCCGAACGCCGAACGCCGAGGAAATTACGCTTTTCAGTCGCCATTCAAACCTAGTCCACCCGCTTCGGATCGACCATAGGCGACCGGAACCAGCGCGTAATCAGAATTTTTCCAGATCCTGGTGGCGCGCCTTGATCTCGCGAACAGTCTTGGACGACGAACGCAGCACGATGGTGTGGGTGGTGATCGAATCGCGGCCGAACTTCACACCGGCAAGCATGTTGCCGTCAGTGACGCCTGTGGCGGCAAACAGCACGTCGCCGCGCGCCATTTCCTCGACACGATAGACCTTGTTGGGGTCGGTGATGCCCATGGTTGCAGCGCGAGCGACCTTCTCGGCGCTGTCGAGCAGCAAGCGGCCCTGCATCTGGCCGCCGGTGCAACGAAGTGCCGCTGCAGCCAGCACGCCTTCTGGCGCGCCCCCGGTGCCGAGATAGATGTCGATGCCGGTCTCGTCGGGATCAGTGGTGTGAATGACGCCGGCGACATCGCCGTCGCCGATCAGGCGGATAGCTGCACCAGTCGCGCGTACTGCTTCGATCAGCTTGGCATGGCGCGGGCGATCGAGAATGCAGGCCGTGACTTCTTCGACCGGTACGCCCTTGGCCTTGGCGACGCTGGCAATGTTTTCAGCCGGCGAGGCATCGATGTCGATCACGCCTTCCGGATAGCCCGGGCCGACCGCGATCTTGTCCATGTAGACGTCTGGCGCAAACAGCAGGCTGCCCTTTTCGGCAATGGCGATGACGGCCAGCGCATTGGGCAGGTTCTTGGCGCAGATGGTGGTGCCTTCGAGCGGATCGAGCGCAATATCGACTTCCGGTCCGCCCGAGCCGACTTCCTCGCCGATGTAGAGCATCGGCGCTTCGTCGCGCTCGCCCTCGCCGATGACGACAGTGCCGTTGATGGCAAGGCGGTTCAATTCCTGGCGCATGGCATCGACCGCGACTTGGTCCGCAGCCATCTCGTCGCCACGTCCGCGCAGCCTTGCGGCGGCCACGGCAGCCCGCTCGGTGACGCGCACGAGTTCCATGGTGAGAATCCGGTCGAGGCCGGCAACAACGCTTTTCGCCATATCAGGGTCCTGAAATCGATGAATTCGGAGCGCCCGAACCGGGCAGGCCCTTATTGTCAAACCCGCATGACAACAGCAAGACCTGTTGCCCGCTTTATCGAAAGCGAAGCAATATCAATCGATTGAAAGGAATTTGCGGTTGACGGCCCGGTCCAGGGCACATTTCTGCCCCCTCGCGTACAAGCAGGTCTTATCCGGCACGCTCGATGCGAATGACCTGCGGCTTGTCGGTCAGGTGGCCGTCCTTGGTAATGCCGTCGACCGCCTTGCGCACGGCTGCTTCGGTGGTCTCATGGGTAACCAGGATCACCGTCTTCTGTGCCACACCGTCCGTGCCGTCGGCGTGCTGGACAATCGATTCCAGCGAAATGTCGTTGTCGGCCATGCGCTTGGCGATAGCCGCGAACACGCCGATGCGGTCGTGCACCGTCAGGCGGATGAAATAACCGCCGGCGTGGCTGCGCATCTGCGCCTTCTTGTAAGGCTTCAGTTCCTTAGCCGGACGGCCGAACACCGGCCCATGCTGGAAGCCTGGACGGCTCTTGGCGATGTCGGCGATGTCGCCAACGACGGCCGACGCGGTGGCGTTACCGCCGGCGCCGGGCCCCGACAGCAGCAGCTCGCCTAGAATATCGGTCTCGATGGCGACGGCGTTGGTGACGCCATGAACCTGGGCGATGACCGAAGCCGTCGGCACCATTGTCGGGTGCACGCGCTGTTCGATGCCGCTTTCGGTGCGTTGGGCAACGCCGAGCAGCTTGATGCGATATCCGAGCTCGGCAGCAGCGCGGATGTCGGCCTGGGTGATGTTGGAGATGCCTTCGAGATAGATGTCGTCGGCCGCGATCTTCGAGCCAAAGGCCAGGCTGGTCAGGATGGCGAGCTTGTGAGCCGTGTCGTTGCCCTCGATGTCGAAGGTCGGGTCGGCTTCGGCATAACCCAGCCGCTGTGCGTCTTTGAGGCAAGCGTCGAAGGTCWGGCCTTCGGCTTCCATGCGCGTCAGAATGTAATTGCAGGTGCCGTTCAAGATGCCGAAGACGCGGGTGACGGTGTTGCCGGCCATCGCTTCGCGCATCGTCTTGATGACGGGGATGCCGCCAGCCACCGCCGCTTCATAGTTGAGCAGAACGCCCTTCTTCTCGGCGACTTCGGCGAGTGCCACGCCATGTTTGGCGAGCAGCGCTTTGTTGGCAGTCACGACATGGCGGCCAGCATCAAGCGCCGCACGAACACAGGCACGGGCAGCGCCCTCGTCGCCGCCGATCAATTCGACAAAGACGTCGATGTCGGCTTTCTCGGCTAGTTCAATCGGATCTTCGAACCACGTGGCTCCGCTCAGGTCGACGCCGCGGTCGCGCGAACGATCGCGGGCGGAAACGGCTGACACAACGATCTCGCGGCCGCACTGACGGGTGAGCTCGGCTCCCTTGTCGCGCAGCACGCGCGCCACCGAAGCACCGACCGTGCCGAGACCGGCAATTCCAACACGCAATGCTTCAGCCATGGTCGACGGCGCCTCTTATTTCAGCAGTTCTGGATTGTCTGTGGTGCGCTCAGCGGTGGGCTGCGAGCGGAACCACATTGTTGGGTTGTTTGCCGGTGGTCGTCAGGAAGCGCTTGATGTTGCGCGCCGCCTGACGGATCCGGTGCTCGTTCTCGACCAGCGCGAGACGTACATAGTCGTCGCCGTGCTCGCCAAAACCAACACCCGGAGCCACCGCCACGTCGGCATGCTCGATCAACAGCTTGGAGAACTCGAGCGAACCAAGATGCTTGAACGGCTCGGGTATCGGCGCCCAGGCAAACATCGTCGCAGCCGGTGCCGGGATTTCCCACCCAGCACGGCTAAACGAGTCGACCATCACGTCGCGACGTTTGTGATAGACCTCGCGCACTTCGGCAATGTCAGTGCCGTCGCCATTGAGTGCCGCGGTCGCGGCCACTTGGATCGGCGTGAATGCACCGTAGTCCAGATACGACTTCACGCGCGTCAAGGCGGCGATCAAGCGTTCATTGCCGACAGCAAAGCCCATGCGCCAGCCAGGCATCGAAAACGTTTTCGACATCGAAGTGAACTCGACAGTGACGTCGATGGCGCCAGGCACCTGCAGCACCGAAGGCGGCGGATTACCGTCGAAATAGATCTCCGAATAGGCGAGATCCGACAGGATGATGATGTCGTTCTTTTTCGCGAAGGCGACGACATCCTTGTAAAAGTCGAGCGTCGCGACATGCGCCGTCGGATTCGACGGATAGTTGAGGATCAGCGCCAAGGGCTTGGGGATCGAATGGCGGACGCCGCGCTCAAGTGCCGGGATGAAGCCATCATCCGGCTTGGCCTGGAGCGAACGGATGACGCCGCCCGACATGATGAAGCCGAAAGCGTGGATCGGATAGGTCGGATCGGGGCACAGCACCACGTCGCCGGGTGCCGTGATCGCCTGCGCCATATTGGCGAAGCCTTCCTTCGAGCCCAGTGTCGCCACGACCTGGGTGTCGGGATTGAGCTTCACGCCAAAGCGGCGGGCATAATAATTGGCCTGGGCGCGGCGCAGGCCGGGGATGCCGCGCGACGACGAATAACGATGAGTGCGCGGGTCGCGAACCACTTCGCACAGCTTGTCGACGATAGCGGTCGGCGTCGGCAGGTCGGGATTGCCCATGCCAAGGTCGATGATGTCGGCGCCGCGCGACCGGGCGCTGGCCTTCAGCCGGTTGACCTGCTCGAAGACATAGGGCGGAAGGCGGCGGACCTTGTGAAATTCTTCCATGTCAATTCCAGGTAAACAGGGGGCTGCGCGATGCGTGCGCGATATATACTCATTTGCAGGCAGGGTCGATRGCCTGGCACTCGCCTTCGATGGCCTTGAGCGTATCGTCGCCATGCTTTCTGGCCAGCGTGGTCATCGCCGCCGAATTGTCCGCTGCAACGCCCGCCTTGGCGCCTTGGCGCCCTTGCGCGGCATGTAGATTGGCTAGCTTGGCCGCCTTTTGATCCTCGGTGAACTGCGGAGCCGCGGACTGCGGCGGGATATTGAGATTGGGGTATGTGYCGGTGTCCTGCGCGCCGTGGGCTCCGACCGGCACAGAATTGGTCGCCGCAGTGCTGGAGCAACCGCTGGCGGCAACAGGCAATGCCAGCACGCCAGCAAACAGAACCGCCCGGGCGCAGAAAAAAATATGCCGACCAACACTATATGTCATAAAGTTTCCCCGACAGGCGCGGTAGAGCGCGTTGGACCCGGTAAGACGTCACATGATAGTATGTCAATAAAAGGCCCTTTGGGAGGACCTGCAAAGACCATGGCGAAGGTAGACGATTCGGACAAGCCGACCGGCGATTCCCCCTCCTCCGTCGAGCAATATCTCGTCAAAGATCCCGAGCGTTTTGCGCTCAACATGGCGCGCATGATCGAGCAAGCAGGCAAGGCGGCATCCGCCTGGGCTGAACCGCGCGAAAGGGGCGAGCTCCGCGACACCGTTGCCGAGCCGATGACCGATATGGTCAAGACCTTTTCAAAACTCACCGAATACTGGCTGTCTGACCCACAACGCGCTCTCGAAGCCCAGACCAGGCTGTTTTCCGGCTATCTCGACGTGTGGAGCAAATCGGTTCAGCGGATGGGCGGCGACGAGGTCGACGACGCTGTGAAGCCCGAGCGCACCGACAAGCGTTTCCTCGACCCCGAATGGGGCCGCAACGCCTTCTTCGACTTCCTCAAGCAGGCCTATCTGGTGACGGCGCGTTGGGCCGGCGATCTTGTCGAGCATGCCGACGGCCTTGATGAACATACCCGCCACAAGGCTGGCTTCTATGTGAAGCAAGTCGCCAATGCGATCTCACCCTCCAACTTCATCCTGACCAATCCGGARYTGTTTCGCGAAACYGTCGCCAGCAACGGCGAAAACCTGGTGCGCGGCATGAAGATGTTCGCCGAGGACATCGTGGCTGGAAAGGGCGACCTCAAGCTCAGGCAAGCCGACTATTCCGGCTTCGAAATCGGCAAGAACATCGCCACCACGCCCGGCAAGGTTGTCGGCCGCAGCGATGTCGCCGAAATCATCCAGTACGCACCTTCCACCGACAAGGTGCTGAAACGGCCGCTGCTGATCTGCCCGCCATGGATCAACAAATTCTACATCCTCGACCTCAACCCGAAAAAGTCGTTCATCAACTGGGCGGTCGAACAAGGCCACTCGGTCTTCGTCATCTCGTGGATCAATCCCGACCAGCGCCACGGCCTGAAGGATTGGGAGGCCTATATCCGCGAGGGCCTGCAATATGGTCTCGACACTGTCGAGCAGGCGACCGGTGAGCGCGAGGTCAACGCGATCGGCTATTGCGTCGGCGGCACGCTGCTGGCCGCTGCCCTTGCGCTCCTGGCGCAGGAGGGCGACCACCGCATCCGCTCTGTCACTTTCTTCACCACCCAGGTCGATTTCACCTATGCCGGCGATCTCAAGGTGTTCGTCGACGAGGACCAGATCACAGCGCTCGAAGGAGCGATGAAGGACAAGGGCTATCTCGACGGCACCAAGATGGCAACCGCCTTCAACATGCTGCGCTCGGGCGACCTGATCTGGCCCTATGTCATCAACAACTACATGCGCGGCAAGGACCCGCTGCCCTTCGATCTGCTCTACTGGAACGCCGATTCGACGCGGATGGCAGCCGCCAACCACTCGTTTTACCTGCGCAACTGCTATCTCCAAAACAACTTGTCGCAAGGCAGGATGGAACTTGCTGGCCGCACCGTCTCGCTCGCCGACATCACCATCCCGGTCTACAACCTCGCCGCCCGCGAAGACCACATCGCCCCGGCCCGCTCGGTCTTCCTCGGCTGCCAGTATTTTGGCGGCGACGTCGACTACGTCGTTGCCGGCTCGGGGCATATCGCGGGCGTGGTCAATCCACCTGCCGCGGGCAAGTATCAATTCTGGTCGAACGGCAAACCGACAGGCGATTTCGACGCATGGCTCCAGGACGCGGCCGAAACACCTGGCTCATGGTGGCCGCACTGGCAGCGCTGGATCGAAGCCAAAGACGATAGCCGCGTTGCGGCTCGCAAGCCTGGCGTAAGCGGCGACGTGTTAGGCGATGCCCCCGGCAGCTATGTGAGGGTCCGCGTGTAACTCGCTGTAATGCGTGGTGAGTTGACGCCCTTAACAA
>NZ_JBFUKO010000048.1:0-18098 GCF_056400805.1 Aminobacter sp. P4_H6_2 | reverse complement strand
CAATCGCGACGACGCGGCAGCTATTGCAGAGCGGATTCGCATGGAGGTCGAGCAACTGGTCTTCCATCCGGTCGACGGACACCTGCATCCGTTGAGTGTCAGCATAGGAGCGGTCGTTTCAGACGGGCAGCAGCCGACGTCGCAACTGATGCGCCTTGCCGACCGCTGCCTCTACGAGGCTAAGGAGCAAGGGCGCAATCGTGTGGTGTTTGCGAAGACAATGACATCGGCGGCTTAGCAAACACCTGCTTGTGCGCAATGAGGTCACCCTAGGCCGGTGACGTGGCGCAGATAGAAGGCGAGCGCGATGAAACCGATGATCGCGGCGACGCCGGTCCAATCGACCCGCGCCTCCTTGATCTGGCGAAACAGCTTGAGCAACAGCAGCCAGGCGACAATCACCACCATGGCAATGATCACGAACCTGAGCATCCATCACCTCCGAGCAGGGCCCTGTCGACCCGCTGCAAATATGTAGTGAGTACCTGTGTGCAGTTTTAGGTGTCTCAGACCGCGCTGCCTGGGGATGCTTCGCCATTCTCTCGAAATTGTCTTTACTGGGCCGAAAAATATGCTAACCGGAGCAAATTGCCCTTGTAGCTCAGATGGTAGAGCAGCGGTTTTGTAAACCGAAGGTCGCGGGTTCGATTCCTGCCGGGGGCACCACTTCCCACACGACAGCTGAGAAACCAACCAATTCAAGGCATCAGCGGCCCTTGAATGGCTTGAGGGCGGCTGCGTTTGACTGCTTGAGGCGGAACATTGCCGCTGACCTGGCTATCCGGGCGGCCGGCGCTATCGGCAAGCGAAGAAAGTCGAATAAGGGCCAACTACGGAAACGCCCGCGTAGCGGATATTGGGCCGAAGCAAGTTCGTCCGATGGAGTGCCGAGTTCTTCCATCCCACAAAAAGCTGCTGTGCGTTTTGATAGTTATAACCAACGTTCTCCGCACATACGACGCTGAGGCCGGCAGCCTTCGCTTGGGCGGATCGCTGGCGGAAGCCATCATGGCCGAGGCTGTTTCTTGCCGCTTGGTACCGGCTATGTTGCCTTGCCAAAGCCTGCAGCGTGCGGTGAGAGGTTAGCGGTGAAAGGCCACGGCTCACCCTGTAGGCATTGATCAGGGCAAGCGTCTCAGGGCCGAAATCGGCTGCTGCGGCGATGGGCATTGTCGTACCGAACCAACCCGAAACGAGAAGCGCAACTGTGAGCGTCGTTGAGGTTTTCATCCTCGGACTTTTCACGCTGATTGCGACAGATTTACGTTCCGCAATCGTCCTGTCTTTAGCTTGACTACCGATCCTCCGACTTCCGTTCTTGCAGCACTTTTGCAGCAGCATGGCGGAAGTCGACAGGCGCTCGGCACCAAGTGATCGAACTCGCGCGATCAATTTGATCTAGCGCAAAAAGCTGCCGCCGGATTTGACTATGATGGCCCTTATCGGGTGCATCACCCTCTGTTTGCACTTGATCCCAACTGTGCTCGCCCGCGCTGTATTCCCATTCGGCGCGGGCTTTTTCACGCAAGCCGTGCCAGTCGTCGGTGCCGACCTGCGAGCGCGTCTGATTGGGTTTTGTTTGCGCTGGCGCAAAGAGCGCCTGGCAGGCCGAGGTCATTTTACCGAGCTGACTGATCGGAGAAACGCTCGTGCCTGAAGCCAACCAAGATAGCACCCTGATCCCCATGTTGATTGCAGGACTTGTCCTGGTCGTAGTCGGCGGCATCGTCGTCATGATGTTCGTCTGACAACGCCTGCGGACGGCTAGACGCATCCGCATCTCATCGGCCCGTCGCCGCAGACGGTGGGAAACCTCCGCGATAGCCACCGCACTCTGCTGGCCCGTATTCAAAAAGAACCCGCCGTGAGGGCGGGGGATCGATTTACACAGCGGGTCAAAAAAGCAATCGTCGCAGCATATGTGGTCAAACTGGGTGGCTGGGTTCGAAGAGCCTCGCTCACCTCCGATATGCAAATTCACGCGAACCAGACGCGTGGTCAAATCACCATTCGCGATTATGCACCGATAAGCTCATTCCCCTGGAGCCCCGCAGCTCCATGCCGCAACCAATGCGCGCCAACCTAAGCTTCGGTCGGCGCGCAGTTGCGTGCGTCAGGCTTCTTCTTCGACAAAGACCTCGTCGCGTTTCTTGCGCACTGCCGGCAGCAACACCACGATCAGCACGCAGGCGGCCAGTGCGAGCAGGAGCGCACTGATCGGACGGGTGACGAAGGTGGTCGGGTCGCCGCGCGACAGGATCATGGCCCGGCGCAGGTTTTCTTCGAGCAGCGGCCCGAGCACGAAGCCGAGCAGCAGCGGTGCCGGCTCGCAGCGCAGCTTGACCAGCGCGTAGCCGATGAGGCCGAAGAAGGCGACGGCGTAAAGGTCGAAGACGTTGGAGTTGACGCTGTAAACGCCGATGGCGCAGAACGCCATGATGATCGGAAACAGCACGTAGTAGGGCACGGTCAAGAGCTTCACCCACAGCCCGATCAGCGGCAGGTTGAGGATGATCAGCATCAGATTGCCGATCCACATCGAAGCGATGATGCCCCAAAAAAGAGCCGGCTGCTCAGTGGCGACATTGGGGCCAGGCACGATGCCCTGGATGATCATCGCGCCGATCATCAGCGCCATGACCGGGTTCGCCGGGATGCCGAGCGTCAGCATCGGGATGAACGAGGTCTGAGCACCCGCATTGTTAGCCGATTCCGGGCCGGCGACGCCCGCCACGGCACCCTTGCCGAACTCTTCAGGGTGCTTTGAAACGCGCTTTTCGACGGTGTAGGAGGCAAAGGCCGCAAGGATCGCGCCGCCGCCAGGCAGGATGCCGAGTGCCGAGCCGATGGCCGTGCCGCGCAGGATGGGTGCTGCCATTTCGCGAAAATCCTGGCGCGTCGGCATCAAGCCCGAAACCTTGGCCATCAGCACTTCGCGGGTCTTTTCACTTTCGAGGTTGCGCAGGATTTCGGCGACGCCGAACACGCCAACCGCGACCGCAACGAAGTTGAGCCCGTCGGCATATTCGCGGATGCCAAGGGTGAAGCGCGGTGTGCCGGTGTAGATGTCGGTGCCGACGAGGCCGAGCAGCAGGCCAAGGACGACCATTGCCAGCGCCTTGATGATCGAGCCATGGGCGAGGGCGATGGACGAGACCAGGCCGACGACCATCAGCGAGAAATATTCGGCAGCACCGAACTGCAGCGCGATTGTCGTCAGCGGCGGCGCGAAGATGGCGACCAGGAAGGTCGAAACTGTGCCTGCGAAAAACGAGCCGATGGCGGCGATGGCGAGTGCGGCACCGGCGCGGCCCTTGCGTGCCATCTGATAGCCGTCGATTGCGGTGACGGCGGATGAGGATTCGCCCGGCATGTTGATGAGGATGGCTGTGGTCGACCCGCCATACTGCGCGCCGTAATAGATGCCGGCGAGCATGATGAGCGAGGAGACTGGATCGCCGATCTGGAAGGTGATCGGCAACAGCATCGCGATGGTGGCGGTGGCGCCGATGCCGGGCAACACGCCGATGAGGGTGCCGAGCAAGACGCCGATCAGGCAGAAGCCAAGATTGGAGAGCGTTGTGGCCGTTGAAAAGCCGAGCACGAGATTGTCGAAGAGTTCCATCACATCCTCCTCAGAACGGCAGCCAGGGGCCGAAGCGCTGGAACGGCAGGCCGAGCGCGTAGCTGAACACGGCGACTGAAAACAGCGTCACTCCGGCGGAGAGGATGACAGCGGCGAGCGGCTTCATCCGCGCCGAGGCGAAGGCAGCTATCAGGCAGGTCAGGAAGATCGACGGCACGAAGCCAAGTCCACGCACAGTGAGGCCGAAGAAGATCGGCGCCGGCAAGATGAAGGCCATGCCGCGCCAGGCGATCGGGCCGATCGGCTCGCCCTCGACCCGAGTGGCCTGGACGATGACGACGAGGCCGAGCACGATCAGCACGCAAGCCAGGACCAGCGGAAAATAGCCCGGTCCCATGCGGAATGTTGTGCCCAGGTCGAGACCCAGGGACTGGATGGCGAAAAACGCGCCGGTGGCGACGAAGATCGCTCCGCAGGCGGCGTTAGTGGGATCGATGGCGAGGTTTTTCATGGGAAGGCCCTCTGCTGGCGCCTGATGTGGATAGCTGCGTTACGCTGCCTCCATCCGCTTGCCGGCACTTTCTCCCCGTGCGTTGACGGGGAGAAAGGAACTCGGCATCAGACGCCTGTCTCATTCCTAGGCGTCGGCGATTGGCAAGAGGCTGCGGCAGTCTGCCTTCTCCCCGTTCACGGGGGAGAAGGTGCCGGCAGGCGGATTGAGGCAGCGCTTTACGCGACCGATTTCCGCCGCAGGCGAAGTGCCTTAGTCGGCGAACTGGCCGGCGCTCTCGATGATCGGCTTCCAGCGTGCGATTTCGCCTTCGAGCTTGGCCTTGAGCGCTGCCGGGGTGGCGTCGGCTTCCGACGACGGCACGGTGCCGAGCTCCGCGAAGCGTGCAACGACGTTGGGGTCCTTGAGGGCCGCCTGCAGCGACTTGGACAGGCGCTCGGTCACATCAGCCGGGGTGCCCTTGGGCGCGTAGAGGCCGTGCCAGATGCCGACTTCCATGCCGTCGAGGCCGCCCTCCTTGGTGGTCGGAACGTCAGCGAGCACGTCGAGGCGCTTGGGCGATGTCACGGCGTAAGCCTTGATGGTGCCGCCCTGGATCTGCTTGGTGGTGTTGGTGGTCTGGTCGCACATGATGTCGACCTGGCCGCCGAGCAGGTCGGTCATGGCTGGGCCGGTGCCCTTGTAGGGAACGGTTACCAGCGGCGTGCCGATGGCGCTCATGAACAACATGCCGCACAGATGCGAGGCCGCACCGATACCGGCATTGGCGACGGTCACGGTGTCCTTGTTGGCCTTGGCGTATTCGACCAAGCCCTTGAGGTCGGTCGGCGCAAGGTCCTTCTTGGCAACGATCGTCATCGGCACTTCGGTGACCAGGCCGACATATTCGAAGGCGTTCAGCGTGTCATAGGCGAGCTTGCGGTAGAGCGTGGCGCTGGTGGCCATGCCGATGTGGTGCAGCAGAAGCGTGTAGCCATCGGCATCAGCGGCGGCGACGCGGCCGGCACCGAGCGTGCCACCGGCACCGCCGACATTTTCGACGATGACCTGCTGGCCGAGGTCCTTGGACATCGATTCGGCGACGAGGCGCGTGACCGTGTCGGTCGGGCCACCGGCCGAGAACGGCACGACAACGGTGATGGTACGCTCAGGATAGGCCTGCGCGTTGGCGGCAAGCGGGAATGCGGCAAGCGTTGCGGCAGCCGTCAGCGAGGCGAGCAGTCTCTTCATGAAATCCTCCCGGGATCTGTATCTGTGCTTCCACCCGCGCCTGGTCCCTCCCTGCGCCGGCGGTGGATGGGCCGATTAGGAGCGACTGGATGTGTGCATCGCAAGGCATGCACACCCATCCGGGCGGCTAAAAACGTTCGAGATCAGCACCAGTGGGTGGAAAAGGTGACGTTGCCCTCCTGCCATGTGTGGATTTCCACACATGGGCGCGCGGCCGGTCAGGCGTCCTGGCCCTCGGCGGCACCAAGGCGATTCTTGTCGAGGCCGTAGCGCTGCATCTTTTCGTAGAGCGTCTTGCGGGAGATTCCGAGCTGCTCATAGACCGGCTTGAGGCTGCCGCCATGGGCAAGCAGGGCGGCCGAGATCGCATTTTTCTCAAAGTCTGCGAYGCGGTCGGCAAGGCGGTCGCCACTGCCGTTCGCCGCAGTCGGGCCTTCGGGCAATTGCAGGCCAAGGCCGAGCACGAAGCGGTCGGCGGCGTTGCGCAGCTCGCGCACATTGCCAGGCCAGTCGCGGCGAGCGACTTCCGCGATAGCCTGGGGCGGCACCTCGACATCGTCGCGGCGGTAGCGTGCAGCTGCCTCGCGCGCCAGCTGGAGAAACAGCAGTGGCACGTCCTCGCGCCGTGCCGAAAGGGCTGGCATGCGCAAAGTCACGACATTGAGCCGGTAGAGCAGATCGGCGCGGAAACGGCCGGCTGCGACTTCGGCGTCGAGGTCGACCTTGCTGGTGGCAATGAAACGAACGTCGAGCGCGATCGGCTCGTTGGAACCAAGGCGGGTGATGACGCGCTCCTGGATGACGCGCAGAAGCTTGACCTGCAGGTCAGTCGGCATCGAGCCGATCTCGTCGAGCAACACCGTACCGCCGCGCGCATGCTCGAATTTGCCGTAACGCGAACGCAACGCCCCGGCAAAGGCGCCGGCCTCATGGCCGAACAGTTCGCTCTCGATCAACGTTTCGGGGAGGGCGGCACAGTTGATGGCAACGAAGGGTTTTGTGGCGCGTCCGCTGATGTCGTGCAGCGCGCGTGCGGTGACTTCCTTGCCGGTCCCGGTGTCGCCAATGATCAGGACGTCGGCGTCGGTGGCAGCGACCGCGCGCAGCTTATAGCGCAGGTCGATCATCGTCTGGCTGCGGCCGGGCAGGCGCGCTTCGATGTCGTCGCGCTTGCCGGCGACGGCGCGCAGTTCGCGATTTTCAAGCACCAGGCTGCGGCGGTCGATGGCACGCGCCGCCATCTCCGTCAGATGCTGCGTGACGAAGGGCTTTTCGACAAAATCATAAGCACCTTCGCGCATGGCGCGCACGGCGAGCTGCACGTCGCCATGCCCTGTCACCAGAATCACTGGAATATCGGCGTCGATGTCCCGGATGCGGCCCATCAGCGTCATGCCGTCCATGCCGGGCATGCGCACGTCGGTGATGACGACTCCGTTGAAGCCTTGGGTGATGAAGTCGAGTGCGCGTTCGGCCGACGAAAAATCCTCGACGGTGAAGCCGGCTAGATCGAGCGACTGGCGGGTCGAGCGGCGCAGCTCGTCTTCATCATCGACAAGAAGAACGATCGGCGGCTTCATTCCGCAGCCTCACGGGTGGCGACGCGTGCCGCATCGAGCTCGACGGTGAACAAGGCGCCCCCTTCAGGATGGTTCAAGACTCCAAGAACTCCGCCAAAGTCTTTGACGATATTGTAGGAAATGGAAAGCCCCAGACCGAGGCCTTTGCCCACGCCCTTGGTTGAAAAGAACGGATCGTAGATGCGCTCGGCAATCGCCGTTGGTACACCGGGGCCGTGGTCGCGGATCGAGATGGTGACCTTGGGGCCCTTGCGTCGCGCGGTAAGTTCGATGCGACGATCGGCCCGGCCCTCGACCGCGTCGGCCGCGTTGGTGATGACGTTGACCAGCACCTGTTGGAGGCGCACCGAGCCCGCCTTGACGGCGAGCGGTGTCGGGCCGAGGTCGACGATCAGAATGGCTTCGGCCGCCTTGAGGCGCCAGGCGACAATTTCCTGCGTATCGCGCACAACCTCTTCAAGTGCTACTGGCCCGAGCTTCTGGTTCGGCTTGCGGGCAAAGTTCCGGAGATGCCGGCTGATCGACGACATCCGGTCGGCGAGCTTGGAAATGCGCGAGACATTGTCGCGGGCTTCTTCGATGCGGGAACGGTCGAGCAGCGTTGCGGCGTTGTCGGCATAGGTCTTCACTGCGGCAAGTGGCTGGTTGAATTCATGCGAAAGCGCCGCCGACATCTGGCCAAGGGCGGCGAGCTTGCCGGCCTGGATCAGGTCCGCCTGGGTTCGGCGTAGCTGCTGCTCGGCGGTGCGGCGTTCGGCGACTTCGGTCTCCAGCCGACTGTTGACCTGTGCCAGATCGGCGGTGCGCTCCTCGACCCGGCGTTCGAGTTCGATCTGCGCGCTTTGCTGCATCTGCATGCGCTCGGCGAGGCGGGCGCGGCGCTGGAGGATGATTGCGCCGCCGAGACCAGCAAGGGCGAGTGCCAGAAGGGCGGAGATAACGGCTGCCAGAGCCTGCGTGTGCGCCGAAGCCGTGTCGGCGAGCACATGAACCGTCCAGCGCGCCTGTGGCATCTGTTCGGCGAGTTCGAGGAATTCGCGCGACTTGCCGCCTTCGGTGATGCGGAGCAGCAGATTGCCGTCGTCGGTGGTGCTTTTCGTGACCGGCAGTTCTCGCAGCATCGCGTCGGCATAACGGCGGGATGCTTCGGTGCGGGCGAGGCGCTCGTCGGTCAGCGGCCGGAGGCTGGCATAAAGCCAGCTTGGCTGGCCGCTCATGAAGATGATGCCTTCGGGGTCGGTGACGATGATCTCTTGATCGCCACCTTTCCACGACGCTTCGATGGCGTCGACGTCGACCTTGAAGACAACGACGCCACGGATTTCCATGCCGATGCGGATCGGCGAGGAGAAATAATAGCCGCGCTTGAGCGAGGTGGTGCCGAGCGCGAAGAAGCGCCCTTGGTTGCCGCGAATKGCATCCTGGTAATAAGGCCGGTAGGAGAAATTCTCGCCAACAAAGCTGATCGGCAGGTCGTGATTGGAGGCCGCGATCGTCTCTCCGCCGGGGAGTAGGACGTAAATGTCAGAGGATTTCAGCAGCGCATTGATTTCCTTGAGGTAATCGTTGGCGCGTGCGCGCAGTGCCGGATTGTCCGGGTCGCTGACCAGCTCCTTGATATCGTCATGGTCGGCGATCAGTTCGGGCAAGGGCTCGAAGCGGTTCATCTGGCCGGAGAGTGCGGCGACGGCGAGGCGCAGCGTGGTCTGGCCGCGCGATGCTGCTTCGTCCAGATAGATCCGGTTGGCGAAGGCGCCGCCGAAAAACACGATTGCCACTGCCAGGGTCGCCACGGCGAGACCCGGCCATAGCCAACGTCGTCCTCCAACAAACTGCGGCATCGATGCGCACGAACCTGATTGATACTACCGAGTATAGCGGCCGGCTGTGCTCAAACAAGCAAGGCGCAGTATTCCGCCGGATGCGAGGAAACTATTCCGCAGCTTCCGCGTCTGGCTTGCCGACGGCATCCTGGCAGATGTCGCACCATTCGGCATTGACCAGCGTTGCCATGCGCTCGACCCCAATCCTGACTGCCGCATTGGTGGCCCCCGCAGCCGGCACAACCTCGTCATAAGCGCGCAGCGATACGTCGCAATAGATCGGCAGCGGTGTCGCCAGGCCGAAGGGACAGACACCGCCCACCGGATGGCCGGTGATCTCGGCGACCTGCTCGACATCAAGCATGCGTGGCTTGCCGCCGAACGCATCGCGCGATTTGCGGTTGTCGATCCTGGCATCGCCACGGGCAACGACCAGCAGGGCGCGATCGCCGACGCGCAGGCAGATGGTCTTGGCGATCTGGGCGGGCTCGACCCCATGGGCTTCGGCGGCAAGTGTGACCGTCGCCGAGCTCGTCGGCGTCTCGATGACCTTGATGTCGGGGGCATGCTCGGCGAAGAAGGCTTTGACGGATTGCAGGCTCATGGTCGCTTCCAACACTTGTCATTGCAAATTCGGCTTTGACTTCAGCCGTTGTGGTTGTGCTGTCAAGCACGGGCCTTTGGCCCACAGCAAGGGCGACGTTTGGGATTGCCTGCCGAAGGCCCGTTCAGATGCCGGGCAAGGCGCCGTCTGGCGAGCCGCCGATCATCCTGGTCAGTTCGGCGGCGGCAGCGCGAACGATTGGCCCGATTTCGGCGAGGCGTTCGGGTGTCACGCGTACAGTAGGCCCGGAAACCGAAACACCGCCAATGGGTTCACCGAATTCGTTGAACACTGCCGCTGCCACGCAGCGCATGCCGGGATAACGTTCTTCGTCGTCCACCGACCAGCCGCGCGCGCGGATCTGTTCGAGATCGCGGGCAAGGGCTGCCGGTTCTGAAAGCGTGCGCTCGGTATAGGCATCAAGGCCAGCCTTGCGCACGATGGCGTTGACGCGGTCGCGGTCGAGATGGGCAAGGACCGCCTTGCCGATGCCCGACGCGTGGAAAGGACTGCGCGTACCCGGCCGGAAAAAGGCGCGGATCGCCTGATGCGTCTCGACCTGGCTGACGAAAACCACGCAATCGTCTTCGGCGACGCCGAGATTGGCGGTTTCGCCGGTCTTTTCCATCAGTTCCTGCATGACGGTACGGGCACGGTCGACAAGCTTGCGCCGACGCAGGAAGGCAGCGCCCATGCGATAGGTCTCGACCCCGATCGACCAAAGCTGGCCGTCGCTGTCGAACTCGACCATGCCGTGGTTCTGCAAGGTGGTCAGCATGCGGTAGGCGGTTGCCGCGGCCAGATCGGAGGCGGCCGAAATCTCGCTCAGCGACAGGCCGTCGCTATGCGCGACGATGGCAAGAATGCGCAGCGCGCGGTCGAGCGACTGCACCGAACCGGCGTCGGGCGCCGGCTGGAAGGCACGGGGGCGTCCGCGCTGCCGTTTTTCGGTGGTTGCCATRCCGGTGCTCCAGATTGCGTTTAAAAAACTTTTTCACTTAGTTTGATGCTCTACGCAACGAAAAATGAAAATGACAGCAAAATCAGATGGTAAGTGCGCGCAACATGAAATGAAAAAATATTTTGAAAAAATTGCAAAATTCGCTCTGCGATGACACGATCGACTAACATTGAGTTTCGATCGTTGGAGGGAAGTCCATGGCCAGGATGCGTGCTGTCGATGCAGCGGTTCTCGTTCTTGAGAAGGAAGGCATCAGCTGTGCCTTCGGTGTGCCAGGTGCGGCGATCAACCCGCTCTATTCGGCCTTGAAGGCACGCGGTTCGATCCGGCACGTCCTTGCCCGCCACGTCGAAGGCGCATCGCATATGGCCGAGGGTTACACCCGCACCAAGGCCGGCAACATCGGCTTATGCATCGGCACGTCGGGACCGGCCGGTACCGACATGATCACCGGCCTCTATTCGGCGTCCGCCGACTCGATCCCGWTTTTATGCATCACTGGCCAGGCGCCGCGCGCCCGCTTGAACAAGGAAGACTTTCAGGCCGTCGATATTGCGGCGATCGCCGCCCCCGTCACCAAATGGGCCGTCACCGTCATGGAGCCGTATCTGGTGCCGATGACGTTGCAGAAGGCATTCCACCTCATGCGCTCGGGTCGTCCGGGGCCGGTTCTGGTCGACCTGCCTGTCGATGTTCAGCTGGCCGAGATCGAGTTCGACATCGACGCCTATGAGCCGCTCGTGGTCCACAAGCCGGCGATGACTCGCGCCCAGGCCGAAAAGGCGCTGTCGATGCTCAACGAGGCTGAGAAGCCGCTGATCGTTGCCGGCGGCGGCGTCATCAATGCTGACGCCTCGGACCTGCTCATCGAATTCGCCGAGATCACGGGTGTTCCTGTCATCCCGACCCTGATGGGTTGGGGCGCTATCCCCGACGACCACCGCCTGATGGCCGGCATGTGCGGCCTACAAACCTCGCATCGCTACGGCAATGCGACCATGCTCGCCTCAGATTTTGTGCTCGGCGTTGGCAACCGCTGGGCCAACCGCCACACCGGCTCGGTCGACAAGTACACGGCGGGCCGCAAGTTCATCCATATCGATATCGAGCCGACCCAGATCGGCCGCGTCTTTGCGCCCGATCTCGGCGTGACCTCGGATGCCGGTGCAGCCTTGAAGATGCTGCTCGACGTTGCCACCGAATGGAAGACGGCGGGCAAGCTGCGCGACTGGTCAGGCTGGGCCAAGGAGTGCCAGGCGCGCAAGAAGACGATGAAGCGCAAGACCCACTTCGAGCAGGTGCCGCTCAAGCCGCAGCGCGTCTATGAGGAAATGAACAAGGCGTTCGGCCGCGACACCACCTATGTCACCACCATCGGCCTGTCGCAGATCGCCGGCGCACAGTTCCTGCATGTCTACAAGCCGCGCAACTGGATCAATTGCGGCCAGGCCGGCCCGCTCGGCTGGACCCTGCCTGCGGCACTCGGTGTTCGCGCCGCTGATCCGAACCGCGACATCGTCGCCTTGTCAGGTGACTATGATTTCCAGTTCATGATCGAGGAACTGGCCGTCGGCGCCCAGCACAAGCTGCCCTACATCCATGTCGTCGTGAACAACGCCTATCTCGGCCTCATCCGCCAGGCACAGCGCGGCTTTGCCATGGATTTCGAGGTCAGTCTGTCGTTCGAAAACATCAATCGCTCAGGCGACCCCGAGGCAGGATACGGCGTCGATCACGTCGCGGTCGCCGAGGCCATGGGCTGCAAGGCGGTTCGGGTGCGCAAGCCGGAAGAATTTGCCGCTGCCTTCAAGCAGGCCAAGCAGCTCATGAAGGAGCATCAGGTGCCCGTCGTACTCGAGTTCATCCTCGAACGCGTCACCAACATCTCCATGGGCGTCGAGATCGACAATGTCGTCGAGTTCGAGGAGCTTGCCGAAAGCAACGAAGACGCACCGACCGCAATCATGCTGCTCGATTGATTTTCCGAGGAAGAGCCTATGCCCAAGTTTTCAGCCAATCTTTCGATGCTCTTTGGCGAGCATGACTTTCTCGAGCGCTTCGATGCCGCCGCCCGCGCCGGTTTCAAGGGCGTCGAATACATCGCGCCCTACGACCACGCCCCCGATGTGGTGGCTGCGCGCCTGAAGAAGAACGGCCTGACCCAGGCGCTGTTCAATTTGCCGCCCGGCGACTGGGCGGCAGGCGAGCGCGGCATCGCCGTGATGCCCGATCGCATCCCCGAATTCCGCCAGGGTGTGGCCAAGGCGATCACCTACGCTCATGCGCTTGGCTGTGAGCAGGTCAATTGCCTTGCCGGCATTGCACCCGCCGGAAACACCCATGACGTGCTGCAAAATGTGTTCGTCGAAAATCTCGCCTTTGCCGCCGAGAAGCTGAAGGCAGCAGGCATCCGCCTGCTGATCGAGCCTATCAACACCAGGGACATTCCAGGCTTCTTCCTGACCAACACCAGGCAGGCGCTCGGCATCATCGACAGGGTCGGCTCGGATAACCTTTATCTGCAGTAYGACATCTACCACATGCAGATCATGGAGGGTGATCTCGCCCTCACCATCGAGGCCAATCTCGGCCGCATCGCGCATGTGCAGCTGGCGGACAACCCCGGCCGTCATGAGCCGGGTACGGGCGAGATCAACTACCCGTTCCTCTACGATCACCTTGACAGCATCGGCTACACCGGCTGGGTCGGCGCTGAATACAAGCCAAAGGCAGGGACGGTCGAGGGACTGGGATGGTTCGCGGACTTTGCCGGCAAGGGCAGCGCGGCCGCATAGGCCAGACGAAATTCGAAGGAAAATAAAAATGGAAAAAATTGGCTTCATTGGGCTCGGCATCATGGGCGCGCCGATGGCGGGACACCTGCTGGACGCTGGCTATGAGGTAACCGCGAGCGACCATCGCGGCGCTCTGCCTGAGGCACTGGTCGCCAAAGGCCTGAAGAAAGTGACCGGCCACCAGGCGCTTGCCAAGGCCTGTGACATCATCATCCTGATGGTACCCGATACACCGCAGGTCGCCGATGTTCTGTTTGGCGAAAACAGCGTTGCATCAGGCCTTTCCAAGGGAAAGCTCGTCATCGACATGAGCTCGATCTCGCCAATCGAAACCAAGGAATTCGCCAAGAAGATCAACGAGCTGGGCTGTGACTATCTAGACGCACCGGTCTCCGGCGGAGAAGTCGGCGCCAAATCGGCGTCGCTGACGATCATGGTCGGCGGCGAGGACAAGCCGTTCGAGCGCGCACGTCCGGTGTTCGAAAAGATGGGCAAGAACATCACGCTGGTCGGTCCCAACGGCGTCGGCCAGACCACCAAAGTGGCCAACCAGATCGTCGTCGCATTGACCATCGAGGCAGTGGCCGAAGCATTGGTATTCGCATCGAAGGCTGGAGCCGATCCGGCTAAGGTCCGGCAGGCGCTGATGGGCGGTTTGGCTGCATCGCGCATCCTCGAAGTGCATGGCGAGCGTATGGTCAAGCGCACCTTCGCACCCGGCTTCCGCATCGAACTGCACCAGAAGGATCTCAACCTCGCCCTGCAGGGTGCCAAGGCGCTCGGCGTGTCATTGCCCAACACCTCGATGACACAGGAGTTGTTCAATTCCTGTGTCGCCAATGGCGGGGCCAAGCAGGACCACTCGGCGCTGGTGCGCGCGCTCGAAAGGATGGCCAATTTCGAGGTTGGCTCGCAAGCCGGTGAGGTCAAGAACCAAGCAGCATAGGCGGGGGAGGTCGCGGCGCAACGTTCCCAAGCCGCAGCCTTTTCCACGCCGTCGAAGAGCGGGTTCCGGCATGATTGCCGGAGCCCGTTTTGCATTTCGGTCGCAGCGAAGCGGCTAGTTGGCGCCGAGGTTCGTCCAGGTCGCGCCGGAATCGCCGCTGACTACCACCGCCAGCTCGCCGGTGACAGCGACCAGACGCTCAGGCGATTTGGCATTTACTGCAAGGTGCAGGAGGTAACCCGCACTGTCGGGGCCTTGCCCGATGGTCTCGAATTTCGGTGCGTTTTCAGTTGCCTTGAGCAGGCCGCGGCCGGGTACGAAGGCATAGATCGTACCGTCGGCGGTCAGTTCGACCGTCGTGACCGGGACGTCGGTGATCAGCACGTCCCAATTCTTGGCGCCGTCACGGCTGATCATCAGCCCGGTTTGCGTTGCGGCGTACACGACGGCCGGATTGGCGGGCGAAATGGCCAGGTCAATCAGCTTGGGCGGGGCTTCGCCTGCGATTGTCCAGGTCGCGCCGCCATCGCTGCTGGTCTGGATGCTGCCAAATGATCCGTACAGCACGTCAGGATTGGTGGGGCTGACGGCAAGCTGGTGGAAATCGACAGGCCCATTGACGCCTGGCGAAATCTGCGTCCAGCTCTTTCCTGCGTCGGTCGATTTGATGAAGCCAAGATTGCCGCCACCTTTTGGATGGCCGCTGGCAAACAGGATTGCAGGGTCGGCCGGGTGCGGCGTAAAGCCCATGAAGTCGTCCTGGCTTTCCGAAACCTCCGTCAGGGTGCCGTCTGAGCCTGCCACGAGCAGCCCGTGATGCGTGGCGATCAGGATCTTGCTGGGCTCCGCACGATCGAAGGCGAGCCCATGGATATGCGTGTTCCCCGCAAGATCGGCGACGGTCTTGGTCTGGGCGAGAGCAGGGGCCGCAATACTGAGCGCGAAGGCGAGCGAGAGCAAAGGGATGAGTTTGGGGCCGTGTGCCAATGACGTATCTCCGTTCGCCGTCAGGCTACGGCTTCCGCCAGGTGGAAGGTCAAGGGCTGTTCGCGATGAAACCACGATCCGGTGTGGCGCTGTGGCTTTCAACCGGAAGCCACAGACGCCGACACCAGCAGGTTCTGACTTAGCTCAGCGCAAAAACTTCCTAGCGGCATAAAGCGAGATTGCCGCCGCATTGGACACGTTGAGCGAATGGATTGCGCCTGGCATGTCCAAACGGGCAAGCGCGGACACTGTCTCGCGTGTCTTTTGGCGCAGGCCTTTGCCTTCGGCGCCGAGCACCAGTGCGACCCTGTTGCCCGAAAACGTCTTTTCGAGTTCCGCCGGGCTTTCCGAATCAAGTCCGACCGTCTGGAAGCCGGCCTCATGCAGCTCACCGAGCGCATCGGAGAGATTGCGCACTTCGATCAGGTCGATGTGTTCGAGCGCCCCTGACGCCGATTTGGCGAGCACGCCGCTCTCGTGTGGGCTGTGGCGCTGCGTTGTGACCAGCGCACCGGCGCCGAAAGCCACCGCCGAGCGTATGATCGCGCCGACATTGTGAGGGTCGGTGACTTGGTCGAGCACCAGGATCAACGGCGAATCACCCAGCGCCGACAATGCCTTGGTTTGCAGCGGCTCGGCTTCGATCAGTACACCCTGGTGCACCGCGTCGGAACCGGTGATCTTGTCGATCTCTCTTGGCTCGACCAATTCGGTGGCGAAGGCCAGGGCACCGAGATCGGCGATCTCAAGCCGTTCCAGCGCATTTCGGGTGACCCACATATGGCGAATCTTGCGGCGCGGATTGTCGAGCGCTGCGCGCACAGTATGCAGCCCATAGAGCCGCACCCGCCCGTCAGGAGCGTTCTCCCCAGGCGGCACTGGCTTGCGTGGCTTGAATTCAGGCGCGCCGCCGCTTTTCTGGTCGCGGAAGGTGCGACGCAGCTTGGCGTAGTGGCTATCCTTGGGTGTTCCGGGCTTTTTTGTATCGTTCATGCGCTTGCTATAGCGCCAGCTCCTGGCTTTGCATACGGCCCGTTATCAGGCGCTTTGAATAATCCGCATGAAAACGCACCCTGTCCGGTTGACAGGCCAAATCCTTGTCGCCATAAGCCCACGCAGATTTCGGGGCAGGGCGCTTCGCCTCGAACCGGGATCTGGAAATGCCTCGTTGCATGGCTCCGGCAAAGCAGTTGGAGGAGTGCCCGAGTGGTTAAAGGGGACGGACTGTAAATCCGTTAGCTCAGCTTACGTTGGTTCGAATCCAACCTCCTCCACCACTGCCGGCCCGGAAGCCATAAAACGCATGGCCTCGAAAGATGATCTCATCTTTCAGAAGGCCATGCCGCAAGGTGAATACCAGAGCGTGCTTCGCTCCTGATCAGGCGCGCGGCGCTCAGGGCGCGGGTATAGCTCAATGGTAGAGCAGCAGCCTTCCAAGCTGAATACGCGGGTTCGATTCCCGCTACCCGCTCCAGGGCTTTCTTGCCGAGCGAGAAGCCTTTTATTTGCATTCGGTTGCCACCATATGTGCGTCCAGCACTGAAAGAGCACCGCGGCTTTTGCGCCCGACCTCGGCCTTTGGCCAAAAGGCGCTTGTCTTTTTCGGCCTTTATCGGTAATCGCCCCGCATCCGACCGGAACCAAGGTCCCGATGCCCAAGGAAAGAGACAATGGCAAAAGGTAAATTCGAGCGTAATAAGCCTCATGTGAACATTGGCACGATTGGTCACGTCGACCATGGCAAGACGTCGCTGACGGCGGCGATCACCAAGTATTTCGGCGAGTTCAAGGCCTACGACCAGATCGACGCAGCGCCTGAAGAAAAGGCCCGCGGCATCACCATTTCGACGGCTCACGTCGAATACGAGACGCCTAACCGCCACTATGCCCACGTCGACTGCCCCGGCCACGCCGACTACGTCAAGAACATGATCACCGGTGCTGCCCAGATGGACGGCGCGATCCTGGTCGTGTCGGCTGCCGATGGCCCGATGCCGCAGACCCGCGAGCACATCCTGCTTGCCCGTCAGGTTGGCGTTCCGGCACTTGTCGTGTTCCTCAACAAGGTCGACCTGGTCGACGACGCTGAGCTGCTCGAACTGGTCGAGCTCGAAGTGCGCGAGCTTCTGTCGAAGTACGAATATCCCGGCGACGACATTCCGATGATCAAGGGTTCGGCTGTTGCTGCGCTCAACGATTCGGACAAGAAGATCGGCGAAGACGCGATCCGCGCGCTGATGGAAGCGGTCGACGCCTACATCCCGACGCCTGAGCGTCCGATCGACCGTCCGTTCCTGCTGCCGATCGAAGACGTGTTCTCGATCTCGGGCCGTGGCACGGTTGTCACCGGTCGCGTCGAGCGCGGCATCGTCAAGGTTGGCGAGACCGTCGAGATCGTCGGCATCCGCCCGACCACGTCGACGACGGTTACCGGCGTTGAAATGTTCCGCAAGCTGCTCGATCAGGGCCAGGCTGGCGACAACATCGGCGCGCTGATCCGTGGCGTTGGTCGTGAAGACGTCGAGCGTGGTCAGGTTCTGTGCAAGCCGGGTTCGGTCAAGCCGCACAAGAAGTTCGTGGCTGAAGCCTACATCCTGACCAAGGAAGAAGGTGGCCGTCACACGCCGTTCTTCACCAACTACCGTCCGCAGTTCTACTTCCGCACGACGGACGTGACCGGCATCGTGTCGCTGCCGGAAGGCACCGAGATGGTCATGCCCGGCGACAACATCACCGTCGATGTCGAGCTGATCGTGCCGATCGCCATGGAAGAGAAGCTGCGCTTCGCTATCCGTGAAGGTGGCCGTACCGTCGGCGCCGGCATCGTCGCCTCGATCAAAGAATAATCGACGCTTCATTGAATTGCATGAAGGGCGGCCCTCGGGGCGCCCTTTTTGTTTGCCCAAAGGCTACATTGCAAGGGGCTGCGCCACGGGTAAAGTTAGCGTCATTCGCACAATCGTTGGGGGACGATGCGCTTGGCCAGATCACGTGACATTTTCAGACGTCTGTTTTTACTTGCCGTGTTTGCCAGCGTGTTGGTCTCTCAGATGATGATGAGCGCCTCGGCTGGCC
>NZ_JBFUKO010000047.1:0-18241 GCF_056400805.1 Aminobacter sp. P4_H6_2 | reverse complement strand
GGATTGTAACTGCCGAATTCGGTGCATCGGCGCGCCCCGTTCGCTGGTCAAATCGGGGCGCGGACCTTATTTTGCCAAGGTCCGGGCCGATCCCCACTCAGCGCAACAGTGGAAGCAAATGAATTGAAAGCCGACGCCCACATTCTGATCGTCGACGACGACAAGGAAATCCGCGACCTGCTTCAGGAATTTTTCCAAAAGCATGGCATGCGCGTGTCGATAGCCCGCGACGACGACGAGATGCAGGCAGCACTTCGCCGCGCACCCGTCGACCTGATCATCCTCGACGTCATGCTGCCGGGCAAAAGCGGCCTCGACATCTGCCGCGACCTGCGCACCCATTCCAAGATACCGATCATCATGCTGACGGCGGTCACCGAGACGATCGACCGCGTCGTCGGATTGGAGATGGGCGCCGACGACTATGTGCCGAAACCTTTCGACCCCCGCGAACTGCTGGCGCGCGCGCGCGCCGTGCTGCGCCGGCCTAGCGCTGCCGGTGCCGCCCACCGCCCGATGCCGCAGATCTACAAATTCGCGGGCTGGACACTTGATGCCTCGCGGCGCAGGCTGCTCAGGCCCGACCAGGTGCGGGTCGAGCTGACCACCGCCGAATTCAACCTGCTCCACACACTGGTAAGAAGCGCGCAGCGCGTATTGAGTCGCGAGCAACTGGTGGAACTGTCCAACCAGAACGGTGACTACAGCTACGACCGCAGCGTCGACATCCTGGTGAGCCGCCTGCGGCGCAAGATGGAAGACGATCCGCGTTCACCCAAGCTGGTGCTGACGGTACGCGGCGGCGGCTATCAATTCGTGCCAGAGGTTGTTGCCGAATGAAATGGCTCCTGCCGCGGTCGCTGCCGGCCTGGGTCCTGCTGATCGTCATTGCCGGGCTGCTGGCCATCATGGTTTCGACGCTGTCCATCGTTTCGCGCGAACGCGTCGCCTCCAACAACGTGCTCGACCTGCTCCGGCTCAACGACAGGGCGCTGTCGCTGACCAAGCTGATGTATGCCGAAGAACCGGCTGATCGCACGCGCATCGCCGCCGGTTTGTCGGTACCGCCGCATGTGCTGAGCACATCGGATGAGCCGGCGATCACCTCGTCGATCCCAGCCGACGACGACCTGGCGGAACTCGAAGACATCATCGTTGGCCGGCTGTCGAAATACGGCGTCGGGGAAGCGCGGGTGCGGCGCGAGTCGGCACAAGCACGGCCGAGCCAGAGCTCGACACAGCCAGACGAGAGCATGGGCAGCGTCGAGAAAGAATTGGTCGACCTGTCCTCAGACTTCACCAACTCCGACACGCTGGTCGCCTCGATCGAATTCAAGGACGGGCAGTGGCTCAACTTCACCATGCAGGCCACACCGCCCAGTCCCATTCTCAACACCGACAGCCTGCCGCTCTACGGATCGGTCGCAGCCCTTGTGGTGGCGCTTTCGATCTGGTCGCTGCGCCGTCTGACTGCACCGTACCGTGCCCTCGAAAGTGCCGTCCGGCGTATCGGGGTGGACCTCAAAAGCCCGCCGCTGCCGGAATGGGGCAGCAGCGAATACAAATCGGCGGCCCGCGCGGTGAACACCATGCAGGCGCGATTGCGCGAATATGTCGAGGACCGCGAGTTGCTCGCGGCAGCGCTCGCGCATGATCTGAGGACGCCACTGACGCGCATCCGCTTGCGCCTGGAATTGCTGCGCAATTCTCCGTTGCGCACCGCGCTGATGAACAATCTGGCCGACATCGAGGCGATCTCCGCTTCGGTCCTGGACTTCGCAACCTTCGAAGCCAAGGGCGAGACATCCGAGCGGATCGATTTCTGGTCGCTTGTCGACTCGATCGCCGACGGCAACCCGCATGTCGTCTTCGACGGCGCCCGCAGCCATGCCCGGGGCCTGACCTGCTACGGCCAGGCCATCGCGTTGCGGCGGTGCGTGTCGAATCTCGTCGACAACGCCGTTAAATATGGTGGCAAGGCGCGTCTTGCCTTGTCGCGCGATGCGGACCGCATCCTGCTGACCATCGACGATTCGGGACCAGGCATCCCCGAAGCCCAGATGGAGGCCATCTTCCGGCCGTTTACCCGTCTTGAAGCCTCTCGCAACCGCYAGACTGGCGGTTTTGGGCTAGGCCTGACAATCGCCCGCAATATCGCACGCCGCTTTGGCGGCGACGTGACGCTTAAGAACAGAACCGATGGTGGCGGCTTGCGCGCCGAGCTAACGATCCCGCTGGCCCAAGCGGCACAGCCGATTCCAGCCAAATAGGATCAGTTGCCGTTTCTGCGCTGGCTGCGGCCACGCAGCCAGAACACGCCGAAGAAGCCGAGCACGAAGAGCACCCCAACGATGCCGGCGGCGACCGTCGAATAATTGCCGACCGCCAGCATAATCTTCGGCAGGAAGTACGCAGCAACGCCGAAAATGATCATGATGCAGGCAGCGGCGACGGCAGCTTGGCGGGTTTTGGTGTCCATCGGCAGATTCCTGATGTTGCGGGCTCAAGGCCCGGCGAAGCTGAACGTCATAGCGCTCGCAGGCCCATCAGCCAACGCGCCAATGCCGGTTCCTTTGTCGCATGCGCGACCCCGCGCAGGCGTCGATCGCCGCTGCCTGTCAGGCGCCAAATTCGGCTCGGAAATCCTCAAGCTTGCGCTTCTGCTGGCCCGCGGCATCGAAATTTGCCGGGGCAAGCCAGGCTTCATACGCCTGCTTCAATGCTGGCCACTCCTTGTCGAGGATCGAATACCAGGCCGTGTCGCGGTTTTCGCCCTTGGCGACCATGTGCTGGCGGAAGATGCCCTCGAACTTGAAGCCGAAACGTTCCGCGGCACGTTTGGACGGCTCGTTGCGGTTGTTGCATTTCCATTCGTAGCGGCGATAGCCGAGCTCGAAGATGTAGCGTGCAAACAGGAATTGCGCCTCGGTCGCCGCCGGCTTGCGGGAAATGACGTCGCTCCAGTAGATGTTGCCGATCTCGATGACGCCTTGAGCAGGATCGATGCGCATCAGCGTCTGGCGCCCGGCCATCTTGCCGCTCGCCTTGTCGACGACGACAAAAAACAGCGGATCCTCGCTCGCCGCCGACTTTTCGAGCCAGGGTTCGAACTCGGCACGCGTCTGCGGCTTGGTATCGAAAAGCCAGCGGAAGCGGCCCTCGGCATCCTGGGCTGTGGCCATCTCGTAGAGGCGTTCGCCGTGTTTTTCCGCATCGAGCGGTTCAAGGCGCACATAGCGACCATCGAGCACGACGCGCTCGGGGCGCGGGCGCGGCTTCCAGTCCTGCAGGTTGTCGGTCAACGATCTCTCCAATTCGTTTGACATGGCCGTCCGGACTCTCGCAAAAATCAACAGCCACCGAAAGAACCAGACGGGTACCCGCAATGCTCCAAACGATTGCCGCCTTCGACCGCCTTGGTGAAGAAAACGCGTTTGCCGTTCTGGCGCGCGCCACGGCACTTCTCCATGAGGGACGCGACATCATCAATCTCGGCATCGGCCAGCCGGATTTCCGTACGCCCGAGCATATTGTGGAAGCAGCGATCAAGGCGCTGCGGGACGGCCATCACGGCTACACGCCGGCCAATGGTCTTTTGGCGACGCGCGAAGCGGTGGTGCGGCGAACGCTGACGACGACAGGCGTGGAAGTGTCGCCGGAAAGCGTGATGATCATGCCCGGTGGCAAGCCGACGATGTTCGCCGCGATCCTGATGTTTGGCGAGCCGGGCACGGAAATCCTCTACCCCGACCCCGGTTTCCCGATCTATCGCTCGATGATCGAGTTCACCGGAGCGACACCAATACCGGTGCCGATGCGAGAGGCCAACGGCTTTGCCTTTTCGGCGGAGGAAACGCTTGCGCTGATCACGCCAAAGACGCGGCTTCTGATCCTCAATTCGCCAGCCAATCCGACCGGCGGGGTGACGCCGAGCACGGAGATCGCCAAGCTGGTCAAGGGGCTGGAAGCCCATCCCCATGTCGCTGTCATGTCCGACGAGATCTACGACGTCATGACCTATGACGGCGAGCAACACACCTCGCTGCTGAGTTTTCCTGAAATCCGCGACCGGCTGATCGTGCTCAACGGCTGGTCCAAGACCTGGGCGATGACCGGCTGGCGCATGGGCTGGTCGATCTGGCCGAACGGACCACAGGGCGGCCATCTCTACGACAAGGTGCGCAAGCTCGCGGTCAATTGCTGGTCATGTATCAACGCGCCTAGCCAATATGCCGGCATAGCCGCGATCGACGGCCCGCAGGATGACGTCGAGCGTATGATGCGTGCCTTCGACAAGCGCCGCCGCATCGTCGTCGAGGGCCTGAATGCGATCCCCGGCATTTCCTGCATCACGCCGAAGGGTGCCTTCTACGCCTTCCCCAATGTCGAAAAGACCGGCTGGAAGGCCAAGCAGCTCGCCTCTGCGCTGCTGGAGGAAGCTGGCGTCGCGCTGATCGGGGGCCCGGATTTCGGTATACTTGGCGAGGGCTATATCAGGCTGTCCTACGCCAACTCCGAAGAAAACATCCTGCGCGCGCTGGAGCGCATCGAGGCGTTTTTGGCGAAGTGACCGGGCGCCTTACCCGCGCCCGACATAAGGCATCTTGGTCGCCATCACGGTCATGAACAGGACGTTGGCGTCGAGCGGCAAGCCGGCCATGTAGACCACCGCCTCGGCGACACGCGCGACGTCCATCACAGCCTCGGCTGCGATCGAGCTGTCGGCCTGCTGCACGCCAATTGTCATCGGCAACGCCATCTCGGTTAGCGCATTGCCGATGTCGATCTGGCCGCAGGCAATGTCGAAGGGCCGGCCATCGAGCGCCAGCGTCTTGGTGAGGCCGGTGATGGCGTGCTTGGTGGCGGTATAGGGCACCGAGCCGGGACGCGGCGCATGGGCTGAAACGGAACCGTTGTTGATGATACGGCCACCCATCGGTTCCTGCCTGCGCATCGCCGCGAAGGCCGCGCGTGAGCACAGGAACGATCCTGTCAGATTGACAGCGACGACCTCGTTCCAAGCTTCGACCGGGATTTCGTCGATGGTGGACGCCTTGTAGCCCATGCCGGCATTGTTGAAGAGCAGGTCGACCCGGCCAAAAGCCTCGGTGATCGTCTCGAACATGTCGTYGACCTGGTCGGGCTTGGTGACATCGCAGACGACGGCCAGCGCCTTGGCGTCGGTCTTGCCGGCATCGAGGATCGCCTCGTTCAGCGTATGCTTGCTGCGGCCGCAGAAAACCGTGTTCCAGCCATCGTGGAGCAACGCGGTCGCGACCGCCTTGCCGATGCCCTTGCCAGCACCTGTGACCACCGCAACCCTGTTGCTCGACATGATGAAGCCCTCCCCGCGCATGACCAACCGCCGGCGGGCGATCTTTCGTAGCGGTTTCAATTTTAGAGCGCCAGCTCAAGCAAAACCAGCGTGGTTTTGCTTGATGGTCCATTCGGAGATGTCGGGATAGTCACACAAAAAGGGCGGTCATTGGCGACCGCCCAGTTTTAAATCGAACCGTGCTTGGGAGGAGGAGAGCCGATCCGAATGAGGAAAGGATGCGCCTGGTCGGTTAACAAATCCTTAACGCGAAAAGCAGCCTTTTAGCGGCTTACAGGCTCCCTCGCCGCAGGCCGGCTTACCAGCGCGGATTGACCTGCGGATTGGCGGAGGCTTCGACCGGCACCTTGACGCTCGAAATGGTTGCCTCGACGTGGTCGATAAGCGCGTCCGGCAGCTTCAAACGGCCCGCGAGCAGATCGAGATAGCCGCGCTCGGCGCGGGTGTCAGGATCGATCGCAAGGCGCGAGGCGGTGTACAGCTCGACCTTCTGCGCGTCGGTCTGGGCAGCAGCCACGAGAGCGTCGAGGTCCAGCGGCGCGTCGAGTTCGGCGTTCACAAACTGCGCAGCCTCGGAATCGATGCCCGACAGGCTGAGCCTGTCGCCGATCTTCTTGCGTTCCTCGTCGTCGATATGGCCGTCGGCCTTGGCGGCAGCGATCATGGCGCGGATCAGCGTCAGGGCGAATTCGGTCTCGCCCTGCGGTGCCTGGGCCGGATGGAAGGAATTGTCGGCCGGCGGCGGCAGAAGCTGCGTATCAGGATTGGTGTTGGCCGTGGCGTCGGGCGCGTTGCCGGCCTTGTAGTTCTGGTAGGCCTTGTAGGCGAGGCCACCGATGGCGGCGAGACCGCCGACCTTCAGCGCGGTGCCCGTAACCTGGCGGCCGGTGCCGGTGCCAAGCAGCACGGCAACCAGCGCGCCTGCGGCCAGCGGATTGTCCTTGGCGAGCTGGGTCGCCTGCCCAGCCTTGTCGCGCACAGTGGAACCGGTGCCTGGGATCGTGGAGCCGAGGAGATCGTTGAGCAGCTTCTTGGGATCGAACATGGGTGCCTCCGGTTTGGAATGTCGGTCGCCGTGAGGTAGGCGGACGAAGGCGACATTACAATGACATCAGCCAATTTGGCGAGGCAGTCGGAGACTGAACGTCAACTGCCGATGTGGGGTGCTATGCCGCGTTTTTCGGCGAGTTCAACCTGCTTGTGGCGCTCAGCGTAGCGGGCGCGGTCCTCTTCGGTGCGGGCATCATGGCAATGCGGGCACGAAACGCCTGGTACAAATTTCGGCGACAAAAGCTCTTCCGGCATCAGCGGGTGCCGGCAGGCGCGGCACAGCTCGGCTTCGCCGACGGCCAGGCCATGGGAAACCGACACACGCTCGTCGAAGACGAAGCACTCGCCTTGCCACAGGCTCTCTTCGGCCGGCACTTCTTCGAGATATTTGAGGATGCCGCCCTTGAGGTGGAAGACGTCGTCGATGCCGAGCGACTTCACATAGGCGGTTGCCTTTTCGCAGCGAATGCCGCCGGTGCAGAACATCGCCACCTTGCGGCCTTCGAGTTCGGCGCGGTGGTTTTCGACCCAGGCTGGGAACTCGCGGAAACTCTTGGTCTGCGGGTCGACGGCGCCCGAGAACGTGCCGATCGACACTTCATAGTCGTTACGGGTGTCGACCAGGATGGTGTCGGGATCGGAGATGAGCGCATTCCACGCATCCGCCTCGACATAAGCGCCGACGCTGGCGAGCGGGTCGATGCCCTCGACGCCCATGGTGACGATCTCGCTCTTGAGCCGCACCTTCATGCGATGGAACGGCATGTCTTCGGCGGCACTGTATTTCACCTCGAGCCCGGTGAACTCGGGCATGGCTTCGAGATAGGCGATCAGCTCGGCAATCGCCTGCTCGGTACCGGCGACGGTGCCGTTGATGCCCTCGCGGGCAAGCAGCAGCGTGCCTTTGATGCCACGAGCGCAGCAGAAAGCAGCGATCGGCGCGCGCAAAGCCTCGAAACCCTCGAGCCGGCAGAAGCGGTAGAGGGCGGCAACACGGAAATGGGGTGCAGGCGTGGAGAGATTCATGGCGAGAGCCCCTAGCGCCTTGGCTCGCAATTTTCAATGCGGCGCGGAAAAGCCAATGATTATGGATGGTTGCTGAATTGTCGCGACGACAGCTTCAGGCCAGATGCAAATTTATTTATCCACGCCTGCCAAAGTCGGGCGACAATTGCACTGACGAAAGGGAGTGTGAGGCGCATGTTCAGCAGGCAGACGGCAACGGAAATCGAAAAGGCGGCCAAGGAATTCGGGCTCGAACCGGCGGCATTGCTTGCCATCGCCGAGATCGAGAGTGCCGGCCAGGTGTTTGCCAAGATCGATGGCCGAAACGAGCCGCTGATCCGCTTCGAGGGCCATTATTTCGACCGCAGGCTTTCCGGCGACAAGCAAGACAGGGCGCGGGGAGCAGGTCTCGCCTCGCCGACAACAGGCGCGGTCGCCAACCCACGCGCCCAGGCGGCACGCTGGCAGATGCTCGACCAGGCGGCTGAAATCGACCACCAGGCCGCCTATGAGTCGACCTCGTGGGGCCTCGGCCAGGTGATGGGCGCGCACTGGCTGTGGCTCGGCTTCGACAATGTCGACGCCCTCGTCAACGAGGCGCGCGCCGGAGCCGCCGGCCAAGCCCGGCTGATGGCACGCTACATTCAAAAAGCAGGCCTCACCGACGCGCTCAACGCGCATGACTGGGAGGCGGTGGGCCACGGATACAACGGTCCCGGTTTTCGAAAGAACGCATACCACCTCAAATTGGCGGAGGCGTACAACAGACAAATCAGCGGCCCTGCCCCCGGCGACCGGCTGATGGCGGTTGGCTCGCGCGGCGAGCTCGTTACCGAGCTTCAGGAAGCGCTTGTCGCATTGGGCTATTCGGTCGACACTGACGGCATATTTGGCCCTGGCACGGCAGCTGCGGTCAAGAAGTTCCAAAAGGACCATGGCCTCGCCGCCGATGGTATCGCCGGCGAGCGAACCCAGGCCACCCTCAAGAAGGCGCTGCAGTCGGCAAGCGGATTTTGGCAGACATTGAAAACTTGGCTGGCGAAGCTTTTCGGCAGATCGTAGGGCATCGTGTGTCCCGCTGCAGCTTAGCCCGCAACACCATGTCGCTGCTGGTTTCGTGGACTTGAAATGCGCGGTCTGTTAAATCGGTTGAAAATTGACAATGGAGCGAATGCCATGACCAGCAAAACCCAAAAACTGCTTGCGCTGCTGGATGGCCAGCCAGTCATTCCGGTGCTGAAAATCGAGCGCGCCGCCGATGCAGTCCCGCTTGCCCGCGCGCTGGCACGCGGCGGCCTCAAGGCAATCGAAATCACGCTCAGGACCGACGAAGCGCTGGAATGCATCCGCCGCGTCGCCGCCGAGGTCGAGGACTGCATCGTCGGCGCCGGCACCGTCCTGAATGCGCGCCAGTTCGACGAGGCGGCTGCCGCGGGCTCGAAATTCATCGTCAGCCCTGGCGTTACACGCGAACTGATGGCTCACGCCGCCACCAGCGACGTACCGCTGCTTCCCGGCATGATCACGCCTGGCGAGATCATGGCCGCGCTTGAAGCCGGCCTCGACTTCGTGAAATTCTTCCCCGCCGAACAGGCTGGTGGCGCGCCTTTCCTCAAGGCCTTGGCTTCGCCCTTTGCCGGCGTGAAGTTCTGCCCGACCGGCGGCATCTCGGCGAAGAACGCCAAGGACTACCTCAGCCTGCCCAATGTCGTGTGCGTCGGCGGCTCGTGGGTCGCGCCCGACGACATGGTCAAGGCGGGCGACTGGGCCGGCATCGAGGCGCTTGCCGCCGAGGCAAACAAGCTGCGCAAGAACTGAGGCGGGATTTTTCCTTTTCCCCCTGTGGGAGAAGGGCAAGTCCCCGAAAAACCAAAAAGCCGCGCTGGTTACCCAGCGCGGCTTTTTTGTTGTTCGGTTTGTCGATCAGTTCGTCGCGAAGCGAGCGACCGAGAGGAACTTGACGGCACTGCCCGAGAAGCGGTGAGCTTCGGTGGCTTGGCTGCCCTGCTGGAAGCCGGCCGTGTAGACTTCCTTCGGCGCGGTACGCACCATGTTGTAGGCAAAACCCGGAGCCTTGGTGTTGGTCGTGACCGTGATGACCTGAGCCCCGCTGCGCAATGCCCAGCGTGCGGAATCGGGTGCTGCGGCCACGACGACGGCTTTGGGCTCGGGCTTGGCTTCCTGAGCGAGAGGACGTGCCGACTTGCGCGTGGTCTTGACGTTGCCACCGATGGCGACCGCAGGGTCGGTACCGGCCGAGGCTGTAGCGATCGCGCTCTTCGGCGTGGCAACAGCCACCGCTTCAGGCTGATCGAACACTGAACGCTGCTCCGGCCGCGGTGCCAGGGCGGCAACTTCGAGTTCTGCCTGGCTGCCCTCGTCTTCTGTCGGAATGTCGTTGGCAGCAGCCAAGGCGGCTTCAACGGTCATGTCCTGCGGACGCGCCGAAGGCAGCGGAGCCCTGACATTGGTAGCAATCGCAGGTGCATCGTCAGTCGAGGCAAGCGCCATCAGCACACTCTCGTTCTCAGGCTTGAGTTCTGCAGGTGGCGTGTAATTCGGACGCCAGCTCGGCAGCGGCACGTTGGCGGCAATCTGCTGCTCGACCGGAGTGGGCCGCTCGCTTTCGGCGAGCGGAGCCGATGCAGCACCAAACGGCACGTTCTCGGCGGTTGCCGAGACGACCTCGGCCTGCGGCCGCGGCGCTACGCCCGGCAGCGGAACGCTACGCGCAGGAAGGGCTGCGATGATGGTCTCAGGCGCCTGCTCGGCCGGTGCCTGGTCGGCAATCTGCGGCAGCTCGGCGCGCTGGGCATTCTCTGGCGAAACGATCTGGATGCCCGGCTGGGCCTTGGCAACCGGCGCGGATGCCACGACCTGGGTCGGCGCCTTCTTGGGGGCAACCGCCGCAATCGTGCTCTCGCCGGTATCTTCTTCCTCGTCGGCACCGCCACCGCCAAACAGCGCGGCAAACAGGCCGCCACGCTTGGCAGGCGAAGCGCTGGCCATGACCAGATCGCCGCTGCTCTTGCGGGCCTGATAGGAGGCGAGTGCCTGCTCAAAGCCAGGCAGCGGCTTGCCGTCGCTCGGCACATGCAGCGTCTTGCCCGAAGGGAACACCGCGACCAGTTCCTGGCGGCTCATGCGCGGCCAATGGCGCACATTACCGACGTCCATGTGGACGAAGGGCGAACCAGAACGCGGATAATAACCGACACCGCCGGCCTGAACGCGCAGGCCCGCATCGCGCAGCTTCTTGAGCGGAACACCTGGAATGTAGAAGTCCATCGCCTTGCCGAGCATGTGCTGGCTTTTTTCGGCAACGCCGTTCGAGCGGCTGCGCAGCAGCGAATTGGTCGCCGGCGAACGATAGGCGGAAACGACGCTGATATAGCCGGAAGCCCCGACCGAGCGGTAGGATTCCCAGACGACGTCGAACAGACGGGGGTCCATCTTGGTCGGCTCGTTGCGGCGCCAATCGCGCAGGAACTGATTGAGTTTCTTCAGTCCGGCAGCATCGTATCTGCCGTTGCGCTTGAACGTGATCTCAGCCTTCTCGCCCGTGTGGGTATAGAAAAGCTTGAGCGTCCGCGTCTCGGCGGAGGCGGTGGCCTGAGAAGCTGTCACGAAACCAAAAGCCAGCGCAGCGGCCGTAAGCCACTTCTGCCAAACGTTCAACTTCGAGCGACGCCCTTCGGTGTTCTCGATCCTGTTCAAATCAAAAGGCCCTGTTAGGCTGCCATCTGTCCCCGGATTTGAAGCCCGGACACGCTTACGAATTCGCGTCCGAATATCGATCCTAATGGTTAATCACTGATTATTGAAGCCGAAATGCGGTAACACCATGGCGRTATCCCCGCAAAACGGAAGCCCAGATTTTTATGGTAAACCGCTGGTTTAAACCACAAAAATAGCGATTAACAAATATGTGCGCCGCCGCAGATTCATGCGGCCCGCAAGCGACAGGCAAGCTTTAATTCAGTTCCGCAGAAGAAAAATGTCAGGACGCGAGTCGCTCGCTGCGCCCAGTCTCGGGATCGATTCCGTACTCCTTGAGCTTGCGGTACAGCGTCGAGCGACCGATTCCCAACCGTCGCGCAACCTCGCTCATCTGGCCATTGTAGTGATCGATGGCGAGCCGGATCATCTCGAGTTCGACATCGGCAAGCAGGCGCACATTGCCACGTTCGTCGAGCGCCCGCAGCATGCCCGGACGGGTTCGTTCAGGTGCCTGCGACAGCACTGGAGTGGGGAGAGAAACTCTTTCGGCAGCGGTGTCGGCGACGGCCGGCGCAGCGTTGCCGCCAAGGTCGACCACGCCTTCGACCTGGGCGCGGATCTGCGGGAACTCGTCTTCGGTGAGCAAATCGCCCTCAGACAGCACGCAGGCACGGAATATGGCGTTTTCCAACTGCCGGATATTGCCCGGCCAGTCATAGGCCTGAAGCAGTGCCAGCGCATTTTCCGAGATCATCGGGATTCTGCCATGCGGGCTTGCCGGGGCGACGCGGGAAATGAAATGGCTGACGAGCAGCGGAATGTCGTCGCGGCGCTCGCGCAGCGGCGGCACGAAGATCGGATAGACGTTGAGGCGGTAGAACAGGTCCTCGCGGAACTTGCCGTCCTTGACCTGCTGCAGAAGATTGCGGTGCGTCGCCGAGATCAGCCGGATGTCGACCTTGACCGTCGAGCGGCCGCCAACGGGATCGACCTCCCCTTCCTGCACGGCGCGCAACAGCTTGACCTGCACGTCGAGCGGCAGATCGCCGATTTCATCGAGGAACAAGGTTCCCTTGTTGGCTTCGACAAACTTGCCCGGGTGCTTGTCGGTCGCGCCGGTGAACGAGCCCTTCTCATGGCCAAACAGGATACTTTCGACCAGATTGTCGGGGATAGCACCGCAATTGACGGTGACGAAGGGCTTCGAGCGCCTGTCGCCGGACCCCTGGATGGCACGCGCCACGAGTTCCTTGCCGACGCCGGATTCGCCCTCGATCAGGATCGGGATGTTCGATGCCGACGCCTTCTGGCCGAGCCGGATGACCCGGTCCATCGCCGGGCTTCGGGTAATCATGTCGCGGAAGGTGAGCAAGCCGCTGCCGCGACGCGCGGTGCGCCGCACCTCGCCCCCGACAGCCTCGACCTTGAGCGCATTGGCGATGGCGGCCTGGAGCTTGTCCGGCGAGGCCGGCTTGACCACGAAATCGAAGGCGCCATTGCGCATCGCCGACACCACGGTCTCGATGCCGCCTTGCGCTGTCTGGACGATGACCGGAATGACCATGCCGCGTTCGCGCATCGCCTTGAGCACGCCGATACCGTCGAGACCAGGCATGGACAGGTCGAGGATGATCACACCGATGTCGCCGCCGAGCGGGCCGTCGAGCACGCGCAATGCCGCCTCTCCGCCATCCGCCACGACAGAGGTGTGGCCGAATTTTGTCACCGCCGCGTCGACAAGGCGACGCTGGACGGGATCGTCATCGACTATGAGAATCGAACCTGCCATGAATGTCCGGAATATGCCCGTAGCTGCTGTTTGGATGTGGATCATCCTGGCACAGGGTTCTAAATAAGGTTTCAAAAAAGCCGGTGAACGAATCCCTTATGATTTGAACGATCCGGTGCAGGTAAGTGAAGAGGAAGACGCAATGCGTTGGAATTCCGGGCAAGAGATGTCAGCCACCGCCTCCGCCGGGAGCGTGACAGGGCTTGGCGAACTGCCCGAATGGAATCTTGCCGACCTTTATTCAGGCATGGACGCGCCTGAGCTTGTCCGCGACCTCGAAAAGGCCTCGGTCGATGGGGTCGCCTTCGAAAACCGCTGGAAAGGCACGCTTGCGGTCGAAGCCGGGCGTGGTGCCGCAGGCAAGCTTGGCGAAGCGATGCGGACCTATGAGGCGCTGGAAGAACTGGTCGGGCGCGTGGTCTCTTATGCCGGGCTGATCTATGCCGGCGACACCTCCGACCCCAAGCGCGCCAAGCTCTACGGCGACGTCCAGGAAAAGATGACTGATGCCAGCGCGCATCTCTTGTTCTTCGCGCTCGAACTCAACCTCGTCGACGACGAACTGATCTTCAAGGCGCTCGATGCCGATCCAGGCTTCGGCCACTACCGCCCGTGGGTGCTCGACCTGCGCATGGATAAGCCTTATCAGCTCGAGGACCGTGTCGAGCAACTGTTCCACGAGAAGTCGATCACCGGGCGCGGCGCCTGGAACCGGCTGTTCGACGAGACGATGTCCGATTTGCGCTTCGACATCGGCGGCGAGGAACTGACGCTCGAACCGGCGCTGAACAAGCTTCAGGACCCGGACGGTGAAGTCCGCAAGGCAGCGTCCGAGGCGCTTGCGGTAACCTTCCGCAAGAACCTGCGCGTCTTCACGCTGATCACCAACACCTTGTCCAAGGACAAGGAGATCTCCGACCGCTGGCGCGGCTTCGAAGACATCGCCGACTCCCGCCACCTCGCCAACCGGGTCGAGCGCGAAGTCGTCGACGCGCTCGCTGCCGCAGTTCGCGAAGCCTATCCGCGCCTGTCGCACCGCTATTATGCGATGAAGRCCAAGTGGCTGGGCGTCGAGGTGATGAACCACTGGGATCGCAACGCGCCGCTGCCGGAGACCCCGCAGGCGGTTATTGGCTGGGACGAAGCCAAGGACACGGTGCTGACTGCCTACAGCAGTTTCTCGCCCGAGATGGCCGAGATCGCGCGCGATTTCTTCGACCGCCGCTGGATCGACGCGCCGGTGCGCCCCGGCAAGGCGCCGGGTGCCTTCGCGCATCCGACCGTGCCCTCGGCGCACCCTTACGTTTTGCTCAACTACATGGGCAAGCCGCGCGACGTCATGACCCTTGCCCACGAGCTCGGCCATGGCGTGCACCAGGTGCTGGCCGCCGGTCAGGGCGCGCTGATGGCCTCGACACCGCTGACCCTGGCCGAGACGGCAAGCGTATTCGGCGAAATGCTGACCTTCCGCTCGCTGCTCGAGCGCACCACCGACAAGCGCGAGCGCAAGGCGATGCTCGCCCAGAAGGTCGAGGACATGATCAATACGGTCGTGCGCCAGATCGCCTTCTACGAGTTCGAGCGCAAGGTGCATCTGGAGCGCAAGAATGGCGAGCTGACCTCCGACCAGCTCGGCCAGTTCTGGCTTGAGGTGCAGGCCGAGAGCCTGGGACCAGCGATCAAGCTGCGCGACGGCTACGAAGTGTTCTGGACCTACATCCCGCACTTCATCCATTCGCCGTTCTACGTCTATGCCTATGCCTTCGGCGACTGCCTGGTGAACTCGCTTTATGCGGTCTATCAGAACGCCGAGAGCGGCTTTCAGGAGAAGTATTTCGAGATGCTGCGCGCCGGTGGCACCAAGCATCACTCCGAGCTTCTGAAGCCGTTCGGGCTCGACGCCACCGACCCCGCCTTCTGGCAGAAGGGTCTTGCGGTCATCGGCAACCTCATCGACGAACTGGAAGCGCTGGACTGAGCGCGTCACTGTCCCAGGCACGCTGAAATCATGACTGATCTTGCTTCTCCCTTCGTCTTGTTTCGGGACGACCCTGCCGGTCGCGAGGTGCTGTTCGAGGCACCCCGCGAGGTCATTGTCGCGCATGACGCGGCGGACTTTTTTCCTGCCTTGCAAGCCGCCCAGAAGGCGCACGAACAAGGCAAATGGCTGGCCGGCTATTTTTCCTATGAGGCCGGCTACCTGCTTGAGCCGAAGCTTCGTCCGCTGCTTCCCGAAGGGCGGCGCACGCCGCTGATCTGCCTCGGCGTCTTCGACCAGCCGTCTGACCGTGACCGTACGCGCTCGCGCGAGCCCGCCACCAACGGGCCGATCTTCGATGCGCGGGCGACGTGGTCGCAAGCCGATTACGCGCGCCGGTTCGAACGCCTGCACCAGCATCTGCGCCAGGGCGACTGCTACCAGGGGAACTTGACCTTCCCGGTGCATGCGCAATGGTCCGGCGAAGCCCTCGACGCCTTCGATGCGCTGATCGCTCGCCAGCCGGTGAAATATGGTGCGCTGGTCTCGCTCGGCGGACCCGTTGTGCTGTCGCGCTCGCCCGAACTGTTCTTCGAGATCAACAGCGAGGGCTGGATCGAGACGCACCCCATGAAGGGCACCGCCCCGCGCGGCAAGACGCCTGAGGAAGATGCACAGCTCAGGGACTTCCTGCGCAACGACGAGAAGAACCAGGCGGAAAACCGCATGATCGTCGATCTCCTGCGCAACGACATCTCGCTGATCAGCGAGGTCGGCACGCTCGACGTGCCAGAACTGTTCCGCATCGAAAGCTATCCGACCGTGCACCAGATGGTCAGCCGCGTGCGGGCGAAGCTATTGCCGGGGCTTTCCATCGAGCGGGTCTTTGCCGCCCTGTTTCCCTGCGGCTCGATCACTGGTGCGCCGAAAATCCGGGCGATGGAGATTCTGCGCGAACTGGAAACTGTGCCACGCGACGTCTATTGCGGTGCGATCGGATGGATCGCCCCAGGTGGCACAATGCGATTCAGCGTGGCGATCAGGACCATCACGCTGCACCAGGACGGCGAGGCCGTCTACAATGTCGGCGGCGGCGTCGTCTTCGATTCGACGGCGGAAGCGGAGTATGCGGAATGCCTTCTGAAAGCGCGCTTCGCCACGGGCACGGTGCCGGCTTCGAGCTGATCGAAACCATGCGCTGGGAGCCGGCGACCGGTTTGCTGCGCGGCGAGCGTCATCTCGCCCGGCTCAAGGCGTCGGCGGAAGCGCTTGGCTTTGCGTTCGACCAGGCATCTGTAGAGAGTGAGCTGCAAAGTGCTGTCGGCGGGAACTCCGCCCTGCGCGTTCGCCTCGCGCTTTCCTCTAGTGGTAGCGCCGATGTCACCACGCAGCCCTTTGCACCGCTAGCACCTGATGCCACCTGGACTGTTCGCATCGCCAACACGAGGCTCGGCTCCGCAAATCCGCTGCTTCGGCACAAGACCACCCGCCGCGACGTCTATGACCGCGCCCGCGCCGAATTTTCGCGCAACGAGGCCGACGAGGTGCTCCTGCTCAATGAGGCAGGAGAGATCTGCGAAGGCACCATCACCAGCATCTTTGTCGATCTGGGCGATGGTGGCCCGCTGAAGACACCGCCGCTTGCCTGCGGCCTGCTCGCTGGCGTGCTGCGCGGGGAGATGATCGAGAATGGCGAAGCGGTGGAGGCTGTTCTGACCRCCATCGATCTCCGTGGCGCCGCGAAAATCTGGGTCGGCAACTCGCTGCGCGGACTGATTTCAGCTCGATTCAGCGAAAATGGTGCTGCTTGACGCCTCCATTGATCGGCGCATACTTTGTGCTCATATGTGTTCGCGGAGACGACAATGACAACCAGCAGCACATTTTCCGTACGGCTTCCACCTGAAACCAGACAGGAGCTGGAGGAATACGCCAAGTCTACACAGCGTTCGAGCGCCTTCATCGTCAAGGAAGCCGTCGAGGCCCACCTTGCCGAGCGCCGTATCTATCTGGCTGCAATCCAGGAGGCGATCGATGAGGCCGACGAAAGCGGCGAGTTCATTTCATGGGAAGCGACGTCGAGGTGGCTTCGGTCATGGGGAACTCCAGATGAACTGCCGCCGCCGGAACCGGATATCTTCACCAAGAATGCCAAATGAAGATCCGCCTCACGAAGGCCGCCATAAGGGATTTACGTGAAGCGCAAACGCATATTGCTGCCGATAGCGATGAAGCGGCGCTTCAACTCGTGCTGCGACTGGACCGGGCCATCACCTTGCTAGGGGAGAGGCCGACCATCGGCCGGCCCACGTCAGAGCAGGCCATACGCGAATGGACTGTTCCCGGCTTGCCATTCCTCATCCCCTATCGGATTGCAGGTGATGCGATCGAGATAATACGCTTGTTCCACACTAGCCGCATGCGTCCACCACACTGGCTATGATCCCCACCCACACCCCCTACGACGGGACGTCGAAACCCTTCGCCATCGGCCTCAAGCAGGTCGAGCCGCGCGACTGGATCGAACTCGACGGCCATCTCGAAGCGTATCTGGCGGAGAAGGACAGGCTGTATGGGGAAATCCCGGACAAGGTGTTCGTTGCCGAGCCGGCGACGCGCGCGGCACAGCAGGAAGTGCTCGAGCTGTTGGTGGCGCATCTGCTCGAAAATTATCCCGAGACCTACCGGATGGAAGGCGGCCGCTGCGTGGTTGCCGGTACGGGCCACGCAATCGACATCGCCAATGCCGGCGACAACCCGCTGGTCGCCGCCTCGATGCTCGTGCAGGAAGACCTGATCCTCATGCGGCGCGGGGAAGACGGCTGGCGGCTCGCCGCGGGCTCGCTATGCTTTCCCTCGTCGTGGAAGCTGACGGAAAAGTTCGGCCAGCCGATAGACAAGATACATGGCCCCGTGCCCGATTTCGGGCCTGGCACACGCATGGCCGAATTGATTTCGCGCATGTTCGACAAGCTTGCCGTACTGGTCGAACGTTTCAACTGGTCGATCCAGGCGGATGGCTCGCTCTACCATCCGCTGTCGGACCGGCAGCGCATCGCAAGTGCCGCCGAGGGGCAGTCGAGCTTTCCCGACAGCGATGTATCGGGCCATGCCTTCATTCGTGTCGAACGGCAGACCTTGAGAAAGCTGCCCGTCTCGGGCGACATCCTGTTTGCGATCCGCATCTATCTCGACCCGCTGGCTATACTTGCCCAACACGAAGATCGCATCCGGTTGGCAGCATCCTTCGCCGAACAATTGATGAGCCTCGACCAACATCAGCTTGACTACAAAGGCCTTGCCGCCGACCGCGTAAGGCTGGTTAAGTTCCTGCTTGCCATGGCTAACGCCGGCTAACTATAGC
>NZ_JBFUKO010000046.1:0-18667 GCF_056400805.1 Aminobacter sp. P4_H6_2 | reverse complement strand
CTTCATCGATGCGCTCGAAGGCGAGGCCGACCCCGAAACCAAGCGCAAGACCATTGGGCGCCTGTTCATCGAAGTCTTCGAAGAAGAGGCCAAGAAGCTCGGCGGTGCTGATTTCCTGGCTCAAGGTACGCTCTACCCAGACGTCATCGAAAGCGTCTCCTTCACCGGCGGTCCCTCGGTCACCATCAAGTCGCACCACAATGTCGGCGGTCTGCCCGACCGCATGAACATGAAGCTTGTCGAGCCGCTGCGCGAGCTGTTCAAGGACGAGGTGCGTGTGCTGGGCAAGGAGCTCGGCCTGCCCGACAGCTTCATCGGCCGCCATCCGTTCCCCGGACCGGGCCTTGCTATCCGTTGCCCCGGCGGCATCACCCGCGAAAAGCTCGAAATCCTGCGCCAGGCCGATGCGATCTATCTCGACGAGATCCGCAAGGCAGGCCTCTACGACGCCATCTGGCAGGCCTTTGCCGTGCTGTTGCCGGTCCAGACAGTCGGCGTCATGGGCGACGGCCGCACCTACGAATTCGTCTGCGCGCTGCGCGCGGTCACCTCCGTCGACGGCATGACCGCCGACTTCTACCACTACGACATGAACTTCCTCGGCCAGGCCGCCACCCGCATCATCAACGAGGTGAAGGGCATCAACCGGGTGGTCTATGACGTGACCAGCAAGCCGCCCGGCACGATCGAGTGGGAATGATTCAGGCCCATCCGAGCGCCGCCACAGTGTAGATATCAGCGGACTCGGCCAGCTTCGGCTATCGCATCGGCTGTCGATTTCAGGATGATGGAATCGACGCCCAAGGCGCGGAGCGCTCGCGCGGAAGGGCATCAGCATACTGCCGTTCGATCGCCGCCCTTAGGGCGTCAGGCTCCACCCTCGTCTGCTCGAAGGCGAGGCGCGCGGTGCCGTCCGGCAGATCGAGCGAGGCCAGCAGGAAATGTTCGGCCCCGGGTTCGCGCTGCTAGTCCTGCAAGGCGTAGGTTTCCGCCCGCTCGCAGAGACGCTTGATGGTGCTGATGTTATTGAGCTTTGATTTGATTCCTTGGAACATCGCAATTCCCCTATGTAGAACTGTTGTCTGCGGCGACGCCGACGAGTTGTCGCCGCTGGTCAAGATCCAGGCAGCCGTGACGCGCGAGACCGACGGCGCGCCGGATGTCGCAACCGCCATCGAGTGGATGACCATCAATCCGGCGCGGCTGCTGCACCAGGACAAGACCACCGGCTCGATCGAGGTCGGAAAGTTAGCCGATCTCGCGGTGATCGACCGCGACATCACCGAGATTCCGGCCAAGCAGGTCGGCGAGGCGAAAGTCGTGGCCACACTGTTGCAAGGCGAGCCTGTCTACGACCCGGACGGTATGTTCGACGAGTGATTGCGCGCCGCGCAGGCACTTGAAGTGGCGATCATCGGGGCGGGGAGGCTTGAGCCTCGCCCGCCCCGTATTCGTCAGCCCACGGGATCGCCTTCGACAGCCGTCGCGTTTGCCTCGGATCTGGTTGCTCGCCGCAATACCATCCGTCGGACGACGACGTAGAAGACAGGCGTCAGGATCAGCCCGAAGAATGTCACGCCAACCATGCCGGCGAACACGGCGATGCCCATGGCATTGCGCATCTCCGCACCGGCTCCCGTCGCAATGACAAGTGGCACGACGCCGGCAATGAATGCGAGCGACGTCATCAGGATAGGCCGCAGACGCAGGCGCGCGGCTTCGAGCGCCGCGGCAACTGGATCCCGCCCCTTCTTTTCCTCTTCATAGGCGAACTCCACGATCAGAATGGCATTCTTGGCCGCAAGGCCGACCAACACGACAAATGCGATCTGGGTGAAGATGTTGTTGTCACCGTTTGAGAGCCAGACGCCGCCGATGGCAGAGAGCAACGCCATCGGCGCGATGAGCAGGACCGTGAAGGGCAATGACCAGCTGTTGTACTGGGCTGCCAGGATCAGGAATGCCAGCAACACCGCCAGCGGAAACACGATCATGGCCGTGTTCCCGGCTTGCTTTTCCTGGAAGACCAGGTCGGTCCACTCGAACGCCATGCCGGCTGGAAGCGTCTCATGCAGGATACGCTCGATTGCCGCTGTCGCCTGCCCGGACGAATAACCCGGTGCTGCGCCTCCCGTTATGTCGACCGAGGGGTAGCCATTGTAGTGCATCACCCGGTCTGGTCCTGAACTGGTAACGACAGTTGCAAGGGCAGCGAGGGGAACCATCTCGCCTGCGGCATTGCGAACCTTCAGGCGTGCAATGTCGTCCACTTGAGCGCGGAACGGCTCGTCCGCCTGGACGATCACGCGATAGGTGCGGCCGAAACGGTTGAAATCGTTTGCGTACAAGGAGCCCAGATTGACCTGCAATGTCTCGAAGATCTCCGTCAACGGAACACCTTGCGCCTTGGCCTTGACCCGATCGAGATCGACCTGAACCTGCGGCGCGTTCATCTGGAAGCTCGCCATCATGCCAGCAAGTTCCGGCGCCTGCGCGGCCTTCGCCATGACCTCGCCCTGCACCTTGGCAAGGGCCTCGAGGCCTGCCCCGGAGCGATCCTCGATCTGGAGCTTGAAACCACCTATCGTTCCGAGCCCCGGCACAGGCGRCGGCGGGAAAATGCCGACGAAGCCGTCCGGGATCTGGCTGTACTTGCCCATCAGCCGTCCGGCGATCGCATTGGCTGAGAGCGACGGATCCTTGCGCTGATCGAATGGATCGAGCATGGCGAAGACGACGGCGGCATTTGGCAGGTTGACGAAGCCGTTCACGGAGAGGCCCGGAAAGGCCACGATGCTCTCGACGCCCGGCTCCTCCAACGCGATCCTGGACATCTCCTTGACGACAGCCTCGGTCCGGTCGAGCGACGCTCCGGATGGCAACTGGGCAATGCCGACGAGATAGTACTTGTCCTGCGTGGGCACGAAACCGGTCGGGATGCTCTGGAATCCCATCCAGGTCATTCCAACAAGTCCTGCATAGAGTGCCAGGATCACGCCGCTGATGCGGATGGCGCGACGTGCCGTGCCGACATAGGCGTTCGATGCCCTGTCGAAAAAGCGATTGAACAGACGAAAGAACCGGCCGAATGCGAAATCGATGCCACGGGTGAGCCAATCGCGCTTTGACCCGTCGTGGTGCGGCTTCAAGAGAACGGCTGCCAGTGCTGGCGAAAGCGTCAGCGAGTTGACCGCCGAAAGAACTGTCGAGATCGCAATGGTGACCGCGAACTGGCGGTAGAACTCGCCCTGAAGGCCCGACAGAAATGCGGACGGAATGAACACTGCGGCAAGGACCGACGTGATCGCGATGATTGGCGCTGTCACCTCGTCCATCGCCTTGCGGGCCGCGTCCTTCGGCGTTTCGCCAAGACCGATATGCCGTTCGACGTTCTCGACGACAACGATGGCGTCGTCGACCACGATGCCGATCGAAAGAACCAGGCCGAACAGCGACAATGTGTTGAGCGAGAAACCCATGAGATACATCACCGCAAGCGTGCTGATGAGCGATATGGGCACGGCAACCAGCGGAATGATGGAAGCACGCCACGACTGCAGGAACAGCACGACGACGATGACGACGAGAACGATCGCTTCAAGCAACGTCACCATGACGGCGGCAAGGGACGCGCGCACGAAGACGGTTGGATCGTAGGCAATCCGGTATTCCAGGCCCTCCGGAAAACCGCGCTGCAATTGCTTCATCTCGGCGTGCACGGCGTTCGAGACATCAAGCGCATTTGCACCTGGTCGTTGAATGATCTGCATCGCGACGGCCGGCTCACCGTCAAGCAGGCTACGCAACGCGTAGCCATCGGAACCGAGACCAATTCGCGCGACATCGCGCAGACGCACGATCTGCCCGTCCTCGCCCGTCTTGATGACGATCTCGCCGAATTGTTCCTCGCTGGACAGCCGGCCCAGTGTACTGACCGTGACTTCATAGCTCGCGGCCTGCGATGGCTGCTGACCCACCGAGCCGGCTGCGACCTGGAGGTTTTGTTCGCGAATAGCGGCGACGACATCCGCAGCGGTCAGTCCGCGTGCCGCGACTTTGGCGGGGTCCAGCCAGACACGCATGGCGTATTCGCCCGCACCCCATATGATGACGTCGCCGACTCCTGGCAGGCGGGCGAGCGTGTCGCGAATTTGGAGGCTGGCAAAGTTGGAGATGTAGAGGGGATCGTAGCGTTTGTCGGGCGATACAAGGTGCACCACCATCAGGATGTCGGGCGACGTCTTCTGGGTGACGACGCCGATGCGTTGAACTTCTTCCGGCAGGCGTGGCAGAGCCCGCGACACGCGGTTCTGCACCTGGATCTGGGCCATGTCCGGATCCGTGCCCTGGGCGAAGGTGACGGTGAGCGTCATCCTGCCGTCGGTCGCGGCCTGCGAGCTCATATAGAGCATGCCCTCGACGCCATTGATCGATTGTTCGAGTGGCGAGGCCACGGTCTCGGCGATGACCTGCGGGTTGGCGCCGGGATAACTAGCAGTCACCTGCACGGTCGGCGGGGTGACCRCCGGATATTCGCTCAGCGGCAGCTGAAACAGGGTGATCGCTCCCGCGATCAGCATGAGGGCCGAGAGAACGATCGCAAAGATCGGCCTATTGATGAAAAAGTGCGGCAGGCTCATCGACGTGCTTCCTGCGTATTGCCTTCGGCAATGCCGTCGACTGAGCGCTGATCAGGGGCCATCGCGATCCGGTTCGGGGTCACCTGCATGCCGGGTCGGACGAGCCCCTTGATGATGACCGTGTCACCAGGGTTGAGGCCGCTTGCAACGACGCGCAGCCCATCGCTCATCGCGCCCAATTCCACCGGCCGGTATTCGACCATGTCACCGGCACCCAGCACAAGGACGTAGCGCCGTCCCTGATCGGTCCCGACCGCTTGATCATCGATGAGAACGGTCTCGATCGGCGCGCTCGTGGCAAGCTTTGCGCGCGCGAACAGGCCTGGTGTCAGTCGGCCTTTGGGATTGGCCAGCACGGCTCGGGCGCGAATTGTCCCGGTGCTTTGATCGATACGGTTTCCGAGGAAGTCCAAAGTGCCCGAATGAGGGTAGCCTTTATCGGTGGCGAGCCCGACTTCGACGAGGAATGAGGTATCCTTGCGCCCCACGGCCTCGGGACGGGCTTCGCTTAGAAAACTCAGGTAGGTCGGTTCATCGATATCGAAATAAACATGTATGGGGTCGACCGACACGATCGTGGTGAGCAATGTCGCCGCGCCTCCGGACGCTCCGGTGACGAGGTTTCCTTCCGTCACCAGCACCCTGTCGACGCGTCCCGCGATCGGGGCAGTCACGCGGGAGTAGGAAAGGTCGAGCCTGGCTGCTGCAACTGCGGCCTTGGCCTCCAGCACCTGCGCTTGCCGCTCCTGCTTCCCGGACACGTCGTCATCATAGGTCTTGCTGGGGATGGCTCCGGAAGGCAGCAGCCGCTGCGATCGATCGAGATCGGTCTTGGCCTGGGAGAGCAGAACCTCTGCCCGTTGCAGCTGCGCTTCGGCATTCTGGAGCGCGACCTCAAACGGCCGYGGGTCGATCTTGAAGAGCAACTGGCCTCGTTCGACGAGACCACCTTCCGGCATGCTGACCGATTCAAGCATCCCGCCGACACGCGGGCGCAGTTCCACCGTTTTTGCGGCTGCCACGACGCCGGTAAACTCCGACGAACGTGCGATCACCCGCGTGACGACCTCAGCGACAGGCACCTGGGGCGGTGGCGAGGCCATGAGAGCGGTGCTGCTCGTTTCGCTTGAAGTCAGCGCCTGGCTGACAATGGCAGGCACACCATTGAAATAAGCAAGTAATGCGCCGCCCCCCGCAGCCGCTAATGTGAAGAGAAATATCCTGGACTTCCTAGTCATTTGTTCTACCTCGCCGTCAGAATGCGTGACGTCTCCGACGGCACTGCTTGATGATTTGCGGCGACGGTAGTGTTTCTAGTGACTGGAAGGTCAACAGACGTTTTGCGGCCGTTGCAAAGCCGCGCTGCCGACACTTTTCTGAGAGAATGCCGTTCTAGGAGAGGGCGTTGCCGGCGCAACGTGCCGTCGTCAGTTGGTGGAAGGCACAGCAGGCGGATTGTTGATTCTGGCCGCCGGGCGGCTGGCCGTAGGCTAGATCGGAATGGGGCTCTATCTTATGGAAACCGGTTACCATTTTACGGGATCATGTTCCAGCTGGCAGGCCATATGGCCCACGCAGGTTCGTTCCTACAGCACGACCACGCGCGCGCCGTTTGGGGCTTTTTCGTAGAGATCGATCACGTCCTCGTTGAGCATGCGGATGCAGCCGGAGGACGCCTCGGTGCCGATGGTCCATGGTTCGGAGGTGCCGTGGATGCGGTAAAGCGTGTCGACGCCGCCATTGTAGAGATACAGCGCGCGTGCACCGAGCGGGTTTTGCGGTCCCGGTTCGATCCTGCGCGGCAATTGCGGGGTCTGGCTGTGCATGTCGTCGGTCGGATACCAGGCCGGCCACTTGGCCTTGCGTCCGATCGTTGCGTTGCCCGACCAGGCATGACCTGTCGCCCCAACAGCGATGCCGTAGCGATAGGCGGTGCCATCGTTGCGAATGAGATAAAGCAGCTTTTCTCCGGTGTTGACCACAATGGTGCCGGCGCCATAGCCGGCCGGTGCCGCAACCACCGTTGGCTTGAGACGCGGATCAAACTTGCGCCGGTCGACGATGCGAACCGGATAGGCCTCGTTGGCATAGGCCTGCTGCCGGCTTTCGATCTCAGCTTTGGAAAGTGCCGGTTCGAGCGAACCTTGGCTTGTGCAGGACGCCACCAGAAACACCATGGCAACGAGCAGCAGCGCACGCCAGGGCATGCCCGACATCGCCGTCATTGCCCTAGCCGCCGGCCGCCGCAAGCTTCTTCAGCCTGTCCAGACTCTGGGCCAGGCCTTTCAGCGACACATCGAGGTTCACCGGTGCGCCCGTATCCGACGCAGTCATCGCCACGGTCAGTTTCTCGTTGGCTCGAAGCGCTGCCTCGAACTTGGCATCGACGACAACCGGGGCGACGCAGCCTTGCGGCAGGCAGGTCTTGTAGGCCGCCTTGGCATAGACATCGTCCTTGATGCGCAACGACAGCCCGGATGGCAGGTCGATGCCGAAAGGCGCGATGACCGTGCCGGCCAGCGGCTGCTTGTCCTTTGCTGCGCCTTCGAACACGATCATCAGCACGCGCTGGTTGGAATTGCCCTGCGCCAGGCTCTGCGACACCTGGCAGATACGTTTCGAGGCCGGCTCTTGTCCCTCCTGCTTGGGCGGCGCTGTATTGGCGCACTGAACGATCCAGTCGCCATAGGTCTCCGACAGCGCCGAAGGTGCAGCGTCCTGTGCACTGGCTTGACCCACCGCACCCAGGATCAGGGTCCCGCAAGCCGCGGCCAGGAAGCTGGACCTGTGCCTGCGCGGTTGCCCGGCTTGGCTGTTCGCCAGGGAGCTCTGGCCAATCAGAAGATGATGGACGGGCATGTCGACGCCTTTCATGACGGCTGGGGCAGACTCGGCTGGTTTAAAAAAACAGGTCGTACAAGCGAGAGATTGGACCGCGCGGAAGCGAACGGCAAGCAGTGCTGTGGCGATGCGTATAGCCAGCGGCCATATGAGCTTGCCCTAAGAAAAAACTTGACGACGATAGTCATGATTATTATCCGATGCCTGTCCGCCGCGATGGCGACAGGAGATTTCAGATGATGACAATCCGACATTCCGCTGCGGCCCTTGGATTTGCGGCGTTGGTCGCAACGTCCAATTTCGCCCAGGCCGAGGCGGTTTCCATTACGGATTCCCGCGGCCAGCCAGTCCAGATCGAGAATCCGGTCAAGAAAGTCGCGATCTTCCCGCTGCCCATTCCCGAGGCGATGATTGCCATCGATGGCGGAACCGACCGCCTGATGGCGATCAATCCGCGCGCGCAAAGTGCCCTGATGAAGGGCGTCATCGGCCAGCTTTTCCCCGAGATTGCCAACATCCGCACCGACCTGGTGGCGCCCAACTTCATTCCCAATGTCGAGGAAATCCTGAAGGCCGGCCCCGACGTCGTTCTGCAGTGGCAGGCCAAGGGCGACGAGCGCGTCGCGCCGATGGAAAACGCCGGCATCAAGGTGGCGACGGTCAGCACGGAATCGCGCGAGACCCGGCGCGGCTATATCGCCATGCTCGGCCAGATCTTGGGCAAGCAGGAACGTGCCCAGGCGTTCCTCGATTGGGAGGACAAGACGGTCAAGGACATTTCCGCCGTGCTCGCGGCAGCCGACCGCAAGCGTCCGCGTATCGTCTTCATCGACAGCATGAACGATAACGAGTTCGTCGTCTTTGGCCGCGAGGAAGCATATTTCACGGCATCGGGCCTCGTGAATGCCGCGACTGAAGCAGGCTTCACCGAAGGTTCGGTCAAGGTCGGGGCAGAATCGCTGCTGCAGTGGAACCCAGACATCATCCTGGTCAACTACTACAACGACACGATCAAGCCGGCCGACATCCTCAGCCACCCCGTCCTCGCCAGCCTAGACGCGGTCAAGAACGCGCGGGTCTACAAGACCCCGGCCATCGATCCGGCGACCGCTGCCGGGGGCGAGCTTGCCTATCAGTGGTTCGCCGAAATCGGCTATCCCGAATTGTTCGACACCGACATGCGCAAGGCAGTCTCTGATGGCTTCAAGTTCCTCTATGGCAAGGAGCTGACCGCAGAGCAGATCGACCAGCTGATGCAGATGGGCTGGAACGGCAACAGCGCGGGCTACGCCAAAAGCTTCGGCGCGGCCAAGTAACGGTCGGGGAGCAACTGACGTGAAGGATATCGGTTTCGTCACATCGGGCGATGGCGCGCATCTGCAATGCTTTCAGGACTACAAGGCCTGGCTGGATGAAGAGATTTATCTGCGCTTCATCGACCGCGTTGACCTGAGCGCATTCAAGGCGATCGTCGTCCCTGACTTCTCCAACCAGGACCTGCTGCGTAAGCATGCCCGCCAGCTCAACGACTATCTGGCGCAGGGCGGCTTCCTGATCGTCTTCGAACCGAACCGCATGGACGAATGGCTCGATGTCGTGTCCGTGCAGTGGTTCAGCCGCGAGACCGAAGACTGGAAGTGGTGGATGCGCCCCGGCGGACGCATGGAGGCCTATCAGCCGACGCCACTGCACTCGATGGCTCAGGCGATCCCGCTCGCCGACATGTGCTGGCACTTCTTCGGCGCGTTTCGTTTCCCCGAGGCCGCGACGCCGATCCTCAATCTCGACAATGACGAGGGCTGCCTGATGTTCGACCTGCCGGTCGACGGGGGCGGCAGGCTGATTGCCTCGACCATCGATCCGCATACGCATCATGGGCGTCGCTTCATGCCGGCGACGACGCGCTTTCTCAACGGCTTCTACCCCTGGCTCAAGGCGGAGGTGCAAACCCGTGGCTGAGACCAGATTTCGCGGCGGAAACAAGCCGCACCTGCTCTATGTCCGCTCAACCCGGAGCTACAATATCGATCGCATTGGCGGTCTGGTGCCGCAGGACTGGCGCTACAGCGCCATCGACATCTACGAACTCGAGGGCAGGGACCTCGGCGATGTCGACGTGCTGATGCTGTCGGGCATGCACGACCAGATCTTCCTCAAGTCGATCGAGCCGAAGCTTGTCGACTACCTCGCCTCGGGCGGCCATTTCCTGATCAACGGCCACATCATCATCCCGTGGCTGCCTTGCCTGTCGCCGTTCAAGGCGGTCAGCCCCAAGCCCTTCACCAACTGGATGATCCGGCCCGCCGAGCCGGGCGGCTATTTCGGCCGCATGGATTGTGAGAACTTCCATCGCCACGAAGGTATTTTGGGACAATACGCACGCGGCTATGCCGATGCACCCGAGGGTGCACAGTGGCTGTGCCTGATCGGCGGGCCGACGGCCGATGGCACCATCCACGAAGGCCCGGTCGACTGGGTCTGGCGCATGCCCGGCGGCGGCAAGGTGTTCATGCACAATGGCGACCATATCGAGCAGTTCTGCTCCGACCCGCGCCATGACCCCAACCTGTTCCAGGATATTCTGAGGGCCCTGGTCTTCACCGACGAACCCGCTGCGTATCATGAACCGTATCGGCCAACGCCGCCCGGGCCGGCATAATGTCTTCGATGGTCGATAACGACGGCACGACCACGGCTGCCAATGTGCGGGAGAGCGGCATCGGCTTGGCCATGCCCGCCCTTGTCGTTCTGCTTTTGGCGGCAATGGTCGGTTCGCTGTCGATCGGCCGCTATGGCGTTGGTCTTGGCGATCTGTCGACGCTGGTCTTGGGCTGGCTTGGAATCGGCCCGGGCCGCGCGGGCGTTGCCGAACCGGTGTGGCGGGTGGTCGAGCTGGTGCGCGTTCCGCGCATGCTGATAGGCGGTTTCGTCGGTGCTGGCCTCGCGCTTTCCGGTGCTGTGCTTCAGGGCGTCTTCCGCAATCCGCTCGTTGATCCGCATGTCATCGGTGTGTCCTCGGGTGCGGCCTTCGGCGGCGTTTTCGCGATCCTGCTTGGCCTCGGCGCCGTCGCCTTATGGTCGATGGCCTTTGCCTTCGGGCTCGCCGCGTTGCTGCTGGTCGTTGTGATGAGCCGCAAGTCTGGCCGTTCGTCGATCCTGATGCTGGTGTTGTCGGGCGTGGTCATTTCTGCGCTGTTTTCCGCCCTGGTCTCGCTCGCCACCTATCTCGCCGACCCCAATGACACGCTGCCGGCCATCGTTTTCTGGCTGATGGGATCGTTCGCCAGCGCAACGCCCGAACGCGCGCTGTACATGGTGCCGATCGTGGCTGTCTTTGCCCTGCCGCTGCTGCTGATGCGTTTTCGCATCAACATCCTGTCGCTCGGTGACGAGGAGGCCCGTGGGCTCGGCCTCAAGGTCGAGCCGACGCGATGGCTGGTGCTGTGCTGCGTCACGGGCATCACGGCTGCAAGCGTCGCCAATTCCGGCATCATCGGCTGGGTCGGCCTGGTGGTGCCGCATTTCGCCCGTTCGCTCGTCGGGCCCGATCACCGCAGGCTGCTGCCGGCATCTGCGCTGCTGGGCGCGAGCTTCATGCTGCTCGTCGATGTCATGGCGCGCTCGCTCATTCCAGCCGAAATCCCGCTTGGGGTGCTTACCGCCATCGTCGGCGCGCCGGTGTTCATGGTGCTGTTGCATCGAACCCACAATGAAGGCTGGTAGCGATGATCAACGCGCAGTCGCTGGGCTTTCGTTATGGCGCCGATGCAGCATGGCTGTTTCGCGATCTGTCTTTTTCGCTTGAGCAGGGGCAGACGCTGGTCCTGCTCGGGCGCAACGGGCGCGGCAAGACAACGATGCTGAAATGCATCGCAGGCCTCATAGCCCCGGCCGCTGGTACGATACGCAGTAGTGGCACTGTCGGTTATGTCCCGCAGCATTTCGCCTCGCCCTTCGCCTATTCGGTGTCGGATGTCGTGCTGATGGGGCGGGCACGCCACGTCGGGCTGTTTTCGAATGCGACAGCCCACGATAGGCAACACGCGGCAGACGCTCTGGAACTTGTCGGCTTGCAGGCGTTTGCCAAGCGCGCGATCGGCACCTTGTCGGGCGGAGAGCGACAACTCGTGCTTATCGCCCGTGCGCTGGCCTCGGAAGCCGATATCCTGCTTCTCGACGAACCGGCCTCAGCACTTGATTTCCGCAACCAGGCGGTGGTGCTGTCGATGCTGCGCCGGCTTTCACTGGAGCGAGGCCTCACCATCATCATGACGACGCATGAGCCGACCCATGCGCTGGAAATCGCCGACCGGGCAGTCCTGCTGCACGGCTCTGCCAGAAGCGAGGAAGGTCCCGTCGCCGCCATGTGCACGGAAAGCAAGCTCTCCGAGCTTTATGGCCTGTCGATGCGGCGGCTGGACTATCGCAGCGGTGAGATCCAGACGTCGAGCATCGTCGCCAACTATGCCTCGATAGATCGCTGACGGGCGGCTCAAGCCTGATCGATAAGCACCTGCTCCAGCCCCGATTCGGGTGCGGAGCAGACGCACAGGATCGTCGCCTCGCCAGTGCCGACCGAGACATAGCCGTGGCCCATGGTCGAATCGATGTAGACGCCGTCACCAGTGGCGAGCCGCGTCGGCGCATAGTGGTCGGTGTGGATTTCGATCTCGCCGTCGATCACATAGGTGAATTCCTCGCCGACGTGGCGGACCAGCGGGCCGAATTCTTCGAGCGTGCGGRCATGGATCTTGGCGATGATCGGCACCATGCGCTTGTTGATCAGGTCGGTGCACAGATAGCGGTAGTCGTAGTTCCGTGTCGCCAGCTGCAGCGTGTTCGCCGCAGAGACCACCGAACGCCTTGTGCGCTCCACGCCCTTGGCCGGTTCGAAATTCAACAGTTCCGTAACGGGGATATCGAGTCCCGTGCAGATCTGCAGGATCTTGTCATAAGTCAGTGACATCAGGTCGTTTTCGACCTTCGACAGCGTCGACAAGGCGAGTCCCGTGCGCTCGCTGACTTCCTGCAACGTCAGCCCATGACGCTGCCGCACGGCGCGCAAGCATTCACTCAGTCGCGGTTGTTGGGTCACATTCTCTCCAGCCTCGGCGCGCTGAGCCTATTTTCGTTTTCTAAAATGGCAAGGATTTAGCGTTTACGCAAATGACTTGACGTATGCAAAAAGAAATCTTACCGATTGCATCATAAAAAAGCGGGAACGGCAAAAACTTTTGACGAGCAGGGCGACTTCCCTGCACCCCATGACGCCCAGCGCGTCGTGCCAAGGTCAATGCGGGAGGGCAGGACCATGCGTAACGACAGACACAATAAAGGCACGGCATCGCGGCTGAGCCTGATGCGTTGCGCCAACCGTTTTCCATGCACATCCGGCGCAGCGCTCGGCGCCGCCGGCAATCCGATGACATCAGGAAGGGAGTGACCGGCATGACCAAGGCACCGGCCGATTTTGCCGCGCGCATCGATGCGCTGTTCAACGATTTCACCGGCCCCGACAGCCCGGGCGCGGTCGTGGCGGTCACCGAAAGCGGACGTGAGATCTTCGCCAATACCTACGGTCTCGCCAACATCAACAATGCCGTGCCGATGGACCGCAAGGCGATCATCCGCATCGGCTCGCAGACCAAGCAGTTCACCGTCCTGCTGATCCTGATGCTGGAAGCAGAAGGCAAGCTCGCCCTGTCGGACGAAGTGCAGAAGCACCTGCCATACGTGCCCCGTCTGGAGCAGCCTGTGACGCTCGAGCACCTGGCATCCAACACGTCGGGCTTCCGCGATCACCTTGAAGCCATGATCTTCGCCGGCCTGTCGATCTTCACGCCGTCCGACCGGCAAACTGGCCGCGATGTCATAGCCCGCCAGGATGCGCTGAATTTTAAGCCCAGCAGCGCTATGACCTACTGCAATGCGGGCTTCTTCATGCTGTCGGAGATCATCGAGCAGATCGAGGGCGCAACCTTCAACGAGGTGCTGCGCAAGCGCATCACCGGCCCACTTGGCATGGACGACACCTCGCTGCTGATCCGCGACGGAACGGCGATGAAGCGGCTGGCCGCGCACTACACCAAGCGCACCGATGGCTGGGCCAACCTCAACTGGGGGCTCGATCTCGGCGGCGAGGGCGGCATGATTTCGACCCTCGACGACATGATCGTCTGGCAGCAGAACCTGTTCGATCCCAAGGTCGGAACGCCTGCAATGTATGAACGCATGGCAACCCCTTGCGTCTTCGACAACGGCGCGACGGGCTTCTACGGCCTTGGCCTCGTTACCGACGTCTATCGTGGCAGGCGTGCTGTCGGTCATGGCGGAACGGTCGCCGGCGGCAAGTCGGAATCGACCCGCTTTGTCGATGACGGTTTTGGTGTCGTCATCATCGCCAACAACGACCAGGTCGCATCTTTCGCGCTCGGCCGCCRCATCGCCGACATCTATTTCGGCGACGAAACCCCGGCACCGATCGCGCTCGCCCCAGGCCGTTACCGCCAGGAAGGCGGCCCTGACGTCTTCGAGATCGTCGCCAAGGACGGCGTGCCGACTTTCCTCAATTCAGGTGGGGTCGGCGGCTTCGACTTCGGCCATCAAGGTGGCGCCAAGCCAGAACGCGCCATCACCGATCTGGTGCTGAGCCCGCGTGCCGATGGCAAGGTCGATGGTGTGTTCTGCGGCTCGCCGCGCGTCTATGCGCCGCTTCAGGCCGATGCCACCGCCGCGCGTCCGCTGGCCGGGCGTTACGTCAACAAGGCCCAGGATTTTGAGGTCGAGATCACAGGCGATGCGCAGAAGGGCGAATTTCGCCTGCGCTCGGGACTGGGCGCAATGACAGCGCCTATCGTCGCTGCCGATGCCGACCTTTGGTTCCTGTTGCAGCCCGGCACTGACATGCGTCCCGGCCTGCCGTGGAATGCGACGCTGGCGGTGACCGGCGACGGCTTCGAGATGAACTCCGACCGCATCAAGAAACTGGCCTTCAAGCGAGCCTGATCAACCACTTACGGCGAGGTGTAAAATGTCCCTTCGGAACCTGTCTCCCCTGGAATTCGACGCGCTGGCACGCGCCTATTTCAAGCAGGCCACCCTGTCGCGCCGCGGCTTCCTCGGTGGCGCCGCTGCCCTTGCGGCTGCCGCAACGCTTGGCATGCCCGGCAAGGCACTTGCCCAGCAGACCGGCGGCACGCTGCGTGTCGGCCGCTCGGAAGAGCCCGATACGCTCGACCCGCACAAGACCACGCTGTCGGTGTCCTCGACGACGATGGACATGATCTACGAGCCGTTGGCGCGTGCCGGCTACGACAGCGAGGTCCTGCCGGGCCTCGCCGAAAGCTGGGCCTTCAGCAACGAAAACAAGACGCTGACCTTCAAGCTGAAGCCGGGTGTCAAGTTCCATGACGGCACGCCTTGCGATGCCGAGGCGGTGGCCTGGACCGTCGCGCGCCATCTGGCGCCTGAAGCGGCGTCGCCCAGCGCCTTCTTCCTTGGCCCGTTGGAACGCGCCGAAGTCATCGACCCACTGACCGTAGCCTATCACTTCAAGGAGCCCTTCGTTGCCGTCTGGGTCGGCCTGACGCTCGGCTATTCCGCGCCGATCTCGCGTGCAGCCGTGGAGGCCGCAGGTGATCAGTTCGGCCGCAAACCGGTTGGTGCCGGTCCGTTCAAGTTCGTGTCATGGTCGACCGACCGCGGCATGCGCCTGGAGCGCAACGACGACTATGCGCCCGTTGCCGCGCCCGCGCGCATCGATGCTGTCGAACTGTTCCATTACCCCGAGGATTCGACCCGTATCGCGGCTTTCGAAACAGGCGAAATCAATGCCATGTATGGTGGAGCCTCGGTTCCGCTGGACAGCGTGCGGCGCCTGCGCGGCAACCCCGATGCCATCATGATCGAGCGCCCGGCCCAGATGATGCGCGCGCTGGTGTTCAACCAGAAGCGCCCGCCTTTCGACAATCCGAAGGTGCGCCAGGCCTTTGCGCATGCCATCGACCAGAAGCGGCTGATCGCCTTTGCGCTTGACGGTTTCGCCGTGCCTGCGACCTCGCCGATAGCGAGCTCGATCGCAGGCTATTCGCCCAAGACAGCTGAGCTGTCCTACGGCTATGATCCGGAAAAGGCCAAGGCGTTGCTTGCCGAGGCAGGAGTTGCCCATGGGCTCAAGGTCAGGCTTGTCGCCAACGACACGCCGGTCATCCGTCGCACCGCCGAGGTGATCCAGGCCCAGCTGCGCGAGATCGGCGTCGAGATCGCGATCGAAACCTTGCCGATTGCGCAATGGGCGGCCATCACCGCGCAGGGCGGGCAAGACATGGTCATCTCCACCTATTCCTACACCGATGCCGATATCGTCTATCCGGTGTTGCACACCAAGGGCGCGCTGAACCGGGCCTTCCACGAGAATGCCGAACTCGACGGCATGATCGCCGAGCAGCGCGTGACCTCCGACCCGGCGGCGCGGCAGGCGGTACTCGACAAAATCCAGGCCAAGGTCGTCACGGAAGCTTACTGGAAGCCGCTGTTTGAGCCGCTCAACTTCGCCGTCGTCGCCAAGGACGTCGTCGATGCCCGCATGAATGCCGGCGGCGAGTTGCGCATCGACAAGCTCGGCATGGCCTCGTGACTCGCGCCGATTGATGCTGAGGTTGCTGGTATCGAGGCTGCTCTATGCGGCCGTCATTCTCCTCGGGGTCATCCTTGTGGTGGCCTCGCTGGTCAAGCTCGTGCCGGGCGATCCGGTCGACGTGATTGCCGCCGGCAATCCCGGCATGAGCGTCCAGGACATGGACATGCTGCGCGAGAAGATGGGGCTGACGCGCTCCGTGCCCGCGCAGTTCGTCGCCTATCTCGGCAGTGCCGTGCAGGGCGACCTCGGCACCTCGATCCGCCAGGGCGTTCCTGTCACCAGCCTGATCGCCGAGCGCCTGCCGGCGACCGGCGAGCTCGCCTTCTGGACGCTCATCCTCGCATTCGCCATCGCCATCCCGCTCGGCATCGTCACAGCGCTCAAGCGCGACAGCTGGATCGACTATGCCGGCACCTTCGTTGCTGTGCTTGGCGTGTCGATGCCGGGCTTCCTGCTCGCCGTGCTGATGATCCTGTGGTTCTCCATCGAGCTGCGCTGGCTGCCCGCGTCGGGCTATCGCGGATCGGCGCTGGCAAGCATAGGGCGTGCAGTGACCGAGCGCGACTTTTCCATCTTCTGGAACGCCTTCCGCTATTTCATCATGCCGTCGATCTCGCTCGCCTTCGTGCTGGTCGCCGTCAATGCCCGACTGATCCGCTCGGCCATGCTGGAAGTCCTGCAGCAGGACTACATCACCTTCGCCACCGCCAAGGGCGTGCCGCGCCTCACCATCATCCTGCGCCATGCGCTGCGCAATGCGCTGCTGCCGATCGTGACTTTGGCCGGCCTGCAGATGGGGGCGCTGCTCTCGGGCACCGTCGTCATCGAAACGGTGTTCGCCTGGCCCGGTATCGGTCGGCTTGCCGTCGATTCGATCCAGGTCCGGGACTATCCGATCATCCAGGCGGTGGTGCTGATTTCCGCGGCACTGTTCATCTCGCTGAACCTGATCGTCGATATCCTTTACCGCTTCATCGACCCGAGGGTGCGCAATGACTGAGGCCGTGATCGTGCCTGCCGCCACAAAGGCAATCGGCGAGCGCCGCTTTCTCGGTGCCCTGAGCCGCAGCGCCAAGGGCATCTCAGGCCTGTTTCTGATTGCCATCGTTGTATTGTGCGCAATCTTCGCGACGAGTCTGGCCCCGCATGATCATGCCCAGCAGGTCATCGAATGGCGCTATGCTCCGACCGTCTGGCAGGATGGCGGCAGCACCACCAACCTGCTCGGCGGCGACAATATGGGCCGTGACATCCTGAGCCGCACCATCATGGGCGCACAGGTCTCGATCCAGGTGGCGCTGATCGTGGTGTCGATCGCGTTGGTCGTCGGCTCGACGCTCGGCGCATTGGCTGGGTACTTCGGCGGGATCGTCGACACCATCATCATGCGCATCGTCGATTTCCAGCTCGCCTTTCCCTTCCTGCTTCTGGCGCTGATCTTCATGGCGGTGCTGGGCGCGGGTTTCGCCACACTCGTCATGGCGCTGGCCTTTGCGCTGTGGATCAACTTCGCCCGCATCGTGCGCAGCGAAACCATGCGTATCCGCACCCTCGACTATGTCGATGCCGCGATCACCATGGGCGTGTCGCAGCTGCGCATCATCTTCACCCACGTCCTGCCCAATGTGCTGCCGGCGGTGCTCGTCGTCGCCACCCTCGACATCGCTCTGGTGATCATCTCCGAGGCCGCTCTGTCCTTCCTCGGCCTCGGCGTCCAGCCGCCCACCGCATCCTGGGGCGTGATGATCTCGGAAGGCCGCGACTTTCTCTATGAGCAGCCATGGATCGTGATTGCTCCCGGCATCGCCGTGCTGATCTCCTCGGTCGGCATCAACCTGTTCGGCGATTTCCTGCGCGACTATTTCGATCCCCGCCTGGAGAGGATGTGACATGACAGCCTCTCCCTTGTTGTCGGTCCGCGACCTGACGGTCGACTATCCCAGCCGCCACGGTCCGGTCCGCGCGGTCAATGGAGTCAGCTTTTCCGTGGCACCCGGTTCGGTGCTCGGCGTCGTCGGCGAAAGCGGCTCGGGCAAATCCTCGATCGGCTATGCGCTGATGGGGCTCACCGACGCGTCGCGCGCCACATTGGGCGGCGCGGTCACCTTCGAAGGCCGCGACATGCTTGGATTGTCGAGCCGCGACTGGCGCAAGCTGCGTGGCAATCGTATCGCCATGGTGTTTCAGGATGCGATGGCGACGCTGAACCCGGTCATGCGCGTCGGCGACCAGATCGGCGAGGTGTTCCGTTTCCACCGCCCCGGCATGTCGCGCCGGGCGCTCCGCTCAGCGAGCCTCGATCTGCTCGAACGTGTTGGCATCCAGGAAGCTTCCCACCGCATCGACGCCTACCCGCATCAATTGTCCGGCGGCATGCGCCAGCGCGTGGTCATCGCTGCGGCGATTGCGCTCAAGCCGGCCCTGCTGATCGCCGACGAGCCAACCACAGCACTTGATGTCACCGTGCAGGCGCAGATCCTGCGGCTGATGCAGGAGCTGAGCCGCGAGCAGGGCACGGCGATGATCCTGATCAGCCACGATCTCGATG
>NZ_JBFUKO010000045.1:0-18738 GCF_056400805.1 Aminobacter sp. P4_H6_2 | reverse complement strand
GCGCTCGGTGCACGACGACTACATCATCTGCCTTGAAGATGGTAAAAAGTTCAAATCCCTCAAGCGTCACCTGATGACGCACTACAATTTGACGCCAGACCAGTATCGCGAGAAGTGGGGCCTTGATGCCAGCTATCCGATGGTGGCACCCAACTACGCGGCTGCGCGCTCGCAGCTCGCCAAGAAGATGGGCCTGGGACGCAAGCGCAAGGCCAAGTAACGGCACTTCGAAATACATTCAGCCTGCGGCGCCTTCGGGCGCCGCTTTGCGTTTTGGCCGGTTTCGGCGCGGCCGGAGCGACAAGCGTCCCGGCCCATTGGGAAACACGCCCTTCAGCCGGTCTCGTACTTGCTTGAGCGCGATGTGGCGGTTGAGATCGTAGCTCCAATGGCGATTGACGCCTCTGAGCCGCTCGCGCTCGATCGCGCGCTCGAGACGCTTGAGTAGCGCCAATGTCGGTGTTGGCTCTCCGGACAATGCATTCGAAAGCTCGATCCCGCAGCAAAGCTGCAAGGAAGCTCTTTGCCTGGCATCTGTGAATTCAGTGAGCTTGTCTCTCTTGAAAGCTGCAATTTCACCTGAAAAATCCCGCATCGCGACCTGCCTGCTGTGACTCTGATCAGGCAATCATGCGGGCGGTTTTCAGGGTGGGGAGAAACTGCAGCGAAACTTTAGCGAAGAAAAATAAAAATTCGAATGATTCCAATGTGTTGAATTTTTGATCCCCTTCTCCGTGTTCATTTTTTGTTCACACCCTGCCGGGTCACGGTATAAGAACTTATTCCTATCTTTGGTGGGGGACGAGTTTGGTGGGATCCACATCGGCACTATTGGTGAAGCGGCAGAACGAGGCGCGCGAAGCTGCGGCGAGGGACGAGCGCTCGTCGCTCGAGCTCCTTGCCGAAATGCGTCGCGACGAGGTGGTCGAGCGCTGCGATGCGATGATCGATCTGATGGCCGCGCTATTTGGCGTTCCGAGCAAGGAACTGCGCCGGCTTGGCCGAACGGGCAACGACATCAGCCGTCTCCGGCAGATTGCGATGTATGTCGCCCATGTCGTGTTCCGCTTTACCATGAGCGAGGTTGGCCGGGGTTTCGGACGCGACCGCACGACGGTGCTTTATGCCTGCCATACCGTCGAAGATCTGCGCGACGATGCCGACTTCGACCGGATCGTGGCCCTTGCAGAGCGGGTGGCGATCGCGGCGTTTCGCGACAGGCTGGAGCGCTGACATGAGCAATGATCTGGTTGATGAAAAGCTGCGGAAGCGCGTGCTCACGCTTTTGGCCAAGGGCTCCGCCGAGTGCGAGCCTGCCGCAGGCGGCGGCAAGGTGTTGCTCGAAAATGACAGGGCCGAGCGGATCGCCGTCGACGCAAATGTTCTCGCGGCACTTGCCCGCGAGGGCCTTGTTAGCCGCCGTTCCCGAACGGTGCAGCTGTCGCCGGAAGGCAGGGCGGCTGCTCGGCGCCAGGCGAGAGCGGCCGACCCATTCCAAGGGCAGCACCGCGAGCTGGAAACGATCATTGTCGATACCGTGGCGGGGCAGCATGCGGCTCTGATCAACCTGTCGGAATCGCCGCTGAGCCAACTCGTCCGGCGCAAGACCAAGGCGGGCGAGCCGTTTCTGAGCCGGAGCGAATTTGCAGCCGGCGAACGGTTGCGCTCCGACTACACGCGCGGCCAGATCATGCCGCGCATGGGCGCAAATTGGGTGGCGAGTGTGTCGTCAGGCAAGCGCGGTGCTGGCGGCGGGCTGGTCGATCTGACCGACGCGGCCCTTGCTGCGCGCCAGCGGGTCGACATGGCGATCGATGCTGTTGGGCCGGAGCTTTCAGGCGTGCTGATCGACGTCTGCTGTTTTCTCAAGGGCCTGGAGTTGGTGGAGGCAGAGCGTTGCTGGCCGGTGCGCTCGGCGAAGATCGTGCTCAAATCGGCACTCGGGGTGTTGGCGCGCCACTATAATCCGGGCGCCGGCATGAATCGCGGGCGCAAGGTCCTGCATTGGGGAGCGGAAGATTATCGCCCGAAACTGGGCTGAGGTGGCTCAGGCGATCTGGCGCTGTGCTGCCTCGGCGTCGCGTTTGATGCGCTTGACCATCGAGCGCAGGCCGTTGGCACGCTGCGGCGACAGGTGTTCGTTGAGGCCAAGTGTCTTCAGGGTCGCTTCGGCGTCGATAGCCATGATCTCACTGGCACGATGACCGGAAAACAGCGCGAGCATGATGGCAACCAGCCCACGCACGATATGGGCATCGGAATAGCCCTCGAACCGGATGACCGGATCGGCTCCGTCGCCCTGATGGGTCACCAGCCAGACCTGGCTGACGCAGCCCTGTACCTTGTTGGCATCGGTTTGAGCGCTCTCGGGGAAAGGTGGAAGCGCTTCGCCGAGCTCGATGACATAGCGATAGCGGTCCTCCCACTCGTCCAGGAATGTGAAGTCGTCGCGGATGGTGTCGATCGAGGTCGTCATGATGCTTTGGATATAGTGGCAGCGCGGCCGCCCGTCACGAAAAAAGAAAAGTACCTGAGATGCCGGAGGCGGGCGACCTACGGTGGCCGTAAGCATCGGCCAAATGGAGTTTAGTTTGTAGGAGCAGGGGCTTTGATGGCCGGTTCGTCGTCCGTTGCCGGCACGCTGCCTGTCTGGGTGGCGGTGTCGGGTTGTCCAAACTGCTGGTCGAGCGCCTCATAGGCGATGCGGGCGCTTTCGCGTGCCCTGACACCGATGGTCTGCATTGCTGCCTTGCCCGTCTCGCAAACCTCGGGCTTGCGCTCGCAGATGCCGGCGATGTCACCGACGGCCTCGCGCGCGGCAAAGATCGCCTGCAGCGGGCTCACGCTGTTTTCGCCATTGGGGCCGGTGCCGAGCGGCAGCAGCAGCAGGACGAGCGAGAACCAGAATGCGGTTCTGATGAGAAAGCCCATGGGATGCCTCTTGTGGTCTGGCGGGCCGGTTTGTCTCCAGCTGCCATGCAATTTGTTGGGTCGACAATGGCATGAAGGAGCAAAGGAGCGCTTGCTGCGAAAGGTGGTATTTTGCGAAGGCTTTTCACCAAAGTTTAACGGACTGGCCCAGCTTGCGGGCGCGTTCGTGCAGGCAATCTCTCATACGACTCCTAAGCAATTGATTTAAATTGCGAAATTTCGTGAGGGCGAGTCCTGGCCAGATTCGCGGACCCCAAGTCGGCAAATAACCCTCCGTTTACCATGGCGACAACTGTTCTCGAATGTCGGCGTTGTGATCCCGATATTCGCCATGCGGCCGGGTTTCGGTCGCCCTGCTTTATTCCTTCATTAAAGGCTCGGTGCGAGTTTGGGGACAACCACAAAAGAGCCCGCAAGCGAGCCACGGAAGAGTGCGTAGCGTTGAGTTTTGTCATGACCAGATACGGTGAGTTTTCCGGTGCGGTGGCCGCCGGCTGCGACCGGTTGGTCCATCCGTCGATCGATGGCTCCGTGCGGTCGCAGCAACGCCGCCTTGTCGGCTTGTTGCTGGCGGCTCCCTTTCTCGTTGCCGGGGCGGGCGTGGTTCTGGTTTCGGCCAAGCTCGGCGCAGCATCCACCTTTGCCGTCATTTTCGCCGCCTTCAGCCTGAGTTGGCTTGCAGCGCTCCTGGTTGCCGCCACGGGCAAGGCCACTCAGATTGGCATGGCATCGCTGGTTGCCGGAATAGCCGCAATCGCAGCTATCATAGCTGCTGCGGGTGGGGTGACCTCGCCGGCTACGTTGCTGGTTGCTTCGCTGCCGCTCGAAGCGCTGTGGGTCTGGCGCACACGCAAGGCGGCAATGTTTGGCGCAGTCGCGGCCGTTGCTGCTCTGCTGTCACAAGGTTTTCTTGGCTCGATGCCATTTGCCGAAGGTGCTGCGGTGTCGGCCTGGCACTGGCTGCTGCCCGTAGCCTGGCTCGCAACCTTTGCAGTTCGTGCCAGTGCGTTTCTGGATCGTCGTGTCGAGCACGATGTCGCTCCGACCAATGCGTTGGAAAGTGTGCTCAAGGCAGTGGTACTGCGCGTTGCGCATAATGGCGACGTGACCGATGTCTCCGACCAGGCGCGGACCATGCTGCGGCTGCAGCCTGAGCTTTTGCTGGGCAGCGCACTTTTCGACCGAATCCATGTTGCCGATCGTGTTGGCTATCTCTGTGCACTGGCCGACATGCGCGACGGCGCCGAACTGCGTCAGGTCGAACTGCGCCTGCGCCTGCCAAGGCAGAACGAAAGCGACGCCGGCGACAATTTCCGGCCGTTTGCGCTTGAGATGATGAAGGGCGAAGGCCAATCGTTTGTTGTGATCATCCGCGACAACGACACGGTTGCCGACCTGCGCGACGAACTGGCCAAGGCAGCTGATGCGGTGAAGAGCGCGGAGCTTGCCAAGAGCAATTTCCTCGCCGCCGTGAGCCACGAGCTGCGGACGCCGCTGAACGCGATCATCGGATTCTCCGACATGCTGCTGCACGAGATGTTCGGCGGCTTCCAGGAGCCGCGCCAGAAGGAATATGTCGGCATCGTCCGTGATTCCGGCCAGCACCTGCTTGAAGTCGTGAACTCGATCCTCGATGTCACCAAGATCGAGTCGGGCTGCTATGCGATCAATCCGGAGCCATTCAGGTTCCGCGAGGCCGTCGACATGTGCGCCTCGATGCTGGCGCTGCAGGCTGAGGCGRAAGCGCTCGACCTGGCTATCGAAGTGGCTGCCGGTACGGGCGAGGTCAAGGCCGACCGGCGCGCGGTGCAGCAGATCCTGATCAACCTGGTGTCCAATGCGCTGAAATTCACGCCCGAGGGCGGCAGGGTCGAGATCGGCGCCAAGCGGCTTGGCTCGCGCCTGCATTTCTGGGTGTCTGATACCGGCATCGGCATCGCCCAGGAGGATTTGCCACGGTTGGGCACGCCCTTCATGCAGGTCCAGAACGACTACACCCGCCGCTTCGAAGGCACGGGCCTGGGGCTTTCGCTGGTCAAGGGACTGGTCGCATTGCACGACGGCACGATGTCGATCGAGAGCGCGCCGGGCGAGGGAACCACTGTTACCATCAGCCTGCCGATCGAAGGCCCGGCCTTCCGCCCCGAGCCGACGAAGGGCGAAGTGATGCGGCTGCCTGCGAGCAGGAACAAGGAGATGCGCAATGGCTCGCTCCGCAAAGCAAGCTAGGAAGCAGGTCGTCGTCGATGACCGCAGCCCCCTGCAAGAGGGTGCACTGGCGCTTGGCGGACTGATCGCGCGCAATCCTATCCTTGTCGGCGGCTCGACAGCCTTTCTGGTGGCGCTGTTTTACGTCTCGGCTAACGCGCTGTGGTACCAGCCCTATGCCCACAAAGGCGCGTTCTTCTCGACCCGCGAAGCGGCTGAATTTCCGGATATGAAAGAGAATGCGCCGGAGACCACGATCAAGATCGAGCGACCGCAGGCTGAAGTTGTTCGGCCGCAAGGCGATCCGCGGATCGAACAGGTCCAGAGCATCCTGAAAGACTTGGCTTTTTACGACGGCACGGTTGACGGGCTCAACGGACCTGCCACGCGCATCGCCATCCAGGCCTATCAAAAGAAAGTCGGCCTGGCCGCTACCGGCGAGATCGATCCTTCGCTGCTCGAACAACTCGGCGCTGCTGAAACGACCGCGGGCATAGCTCCCAAGCCGACACCACGCGTGCAGGCAACACCAGCTCCTACGCCGGCGCCGCGTGTCGAAGCAACTCCGCTACCCGCTCGTACCGAACCGACGAGTGAGGCAGGCGTCAGCGCCCGGATCATGAAGATCCAGGCTGGGCTGAAGGCCTTCGGCAATGACGGCATCGAGATCGATGGCGTTCCTGGCGGCAGGACCAAGGCGGCAATCCGCGAGTTCCAGTCCTTGTTCGGCCTGCCGCAAACGGGCGAGCCTGACCCGGCGGTCTACGTCAAGATGCGCGAGATCGGCCTGACCAACTGACGGAAGGACCCGGGCCGAATGGCCTGTGCGTCTTGCCTGTAGGCCGCTATAGAGGCCGGATCGAATTTGCGATTGGGCCGGACAGATGCGCTTAACCACGGATTTTTGGGTATCGGCCCTTTTGCGGCGGGTCTTCGGCGAAGGGGGCTTTGGTGCCATTCTCAACCGGGGCGCGCTGGAGGCAGGCGCGGTCTTCATTTTGACTCGCGATCGTTTTGGCCGCTCGAACCTTTATGGGCCGGCACCCCAGACGAGCTACGACATGGCGCGGCCAGACGAACGCCAGTTCTCCCTGCTTGAAAGCGATGATGACGGCACCGCAATCGACAAGCGGCTTGAGCGCGAGCGTCGCTTCGATCCTGATATCTGGGTGGTGGAAATCGAACCTGGCAAGACCGAGATCAAGGATCTGGTTTCGCTTACGACGCCCTGAGGGACCCGTCAGCCTTCGGTTGTGGCCGAAGACGTTCGGCGTTGCTGCGGATGCGGGCGCCGACGGAGGCTGCCTTCCAGTCGCGCACGCGATCAAGCGCTACATCGCGATGCAGCAGGCGGTAGCGTTCAAGAAACAGCCTGATGGCCTCGGCATGGGCAAACTGGCCCGGGAAGGTCGTGGCGGCGAGGAGGAACGCCTGTTCTTCCGGCAAATCCAGTGCCTTGAGCGCGTCGATGAGCGAGGAGTAGCCGGACTTTTCGGTGATCGAACGGGCCGTCTGGAAATCGATTTCCAGCGCATCCGCAAGGGCTGTCTGGAAGAACGCGCTATTGCCTGTAAGGGCGGTTGTCTTGAGCTTGTCGTAAGCGCTTGCGTGGGGCAAACCCTCGCTCGATCCAGACTGATGTGGGTAATTGGGCGCCATCATCGAGCGCAGCCRGCGACGGACACTTTCGGCGAGTTGGCCGGGACCGGGGGCGCTGGACACATCTGGTGCCGAGGTGAGGGCCGGACTGCTTTCGGTAGCTGCCGGTATCTGTTCCTGTGCGGTGGTTTCGGGGTGAACCAAGCGCGGGCGTTCGAGCACCCTGATCAGGTCGGCGATGGTCGTGTTGAGATTTGGGCGCCGGGCGATCGCGCGCGCATGCGGCAGGCCGTGGCGCCCGATCAGCGCAATAAGCGCGACATCGGACAAAACGGGGGAACGGATCAGCAGCGGTGCGGCGATATCGACGCTCTGGTCGCAAAGGCGGCGAACCAGGCCGGGCGGCGCATATTCGCTCTCGGAAAGGGCGGCCGCGACAAAACGGCGGGYTTCCACCGACACCTTGTCGAACAGCGGCAGCGTCAGATCTTCAAGTTGTGCGATTTCGCGGCGTGAGGGGCGGGGCAGGGCGCAAAACGCAGAGACGGCGGCCCGGAACAGCCGCTCGGGCTTTCCGTTTTCGCGTCCGATGGCGATTTGCCTGAAGTCCGATGCTGACACGAACGGTTACGCCTGACACAATTCGACACTGTCTCGGAAGCGGTCGGGCACTGCTGTGTCCGTCCTGGATGTCCCGAAGATGAAGATAAACTTAGCGCTGATTTGTTAGCGGACTGTTAACTTTGCCGTTAAGAAATGCGTTGATTAACAAAAGGTTACGACGTTTCTCTCTGTCTCAACCCTGGTCCGCTGGGCGAGCCTGGGACTCCGGTCAGATAGAACGATCCAAAAGAATTTTGTAGGTGAGGCCGATATTGGCGAAACGCTCACGGACCTTTCACGTCGCCTGTTTAAAAATGCGAGTGTCAAACGCATCGCACGGGAATTGATTCAAAGGCATGGCAGTAACGGACTGTTAACCTCTCTGCTGGCCTTATCGGCTTTTGGAGGCGTTGCGTGCTTACTCCGGTTGAACCGAGAGGGAATCGCCAACATGGGCAGCATTGTGTCATTCATGCCGCGTCGTGCGGCTAGCCACCGGTCCCCAAGTGCACCGGACACGACGGCATCAATCATCATCTTCCCAGGCGTGCGCTACGAGCGCATGTCGGGTTCGGCTTCGGTATCTGGCGGTCGCACGCAACGCAGTGTCGCGCCTCGTCGGAAGGATCCGCTGCCGCGGCACTGAACGCCATATCCAGACGATTTTGCGCCTTATTGGATTTCGCAGTTGATGCCGTCGAGGAAGCGGGAGACGATCGGCTTCCAGCTATCGTCGGGAACAAAGACGCGGACGACGACGATACCCTCGTCGATCGGCGTTTCCACGAAGATCGATTTTTCGAACTCCGGCGGCAATTCCTTGCGCAAGTCGATCATCTGCGCTGGGGTAAGCACGACGAAATCGAGGCTTCGGTCGGTCGCGGTGCGGTCGTTGAAGCTGTAGATGTTTTGCCCGCTACGGTCATAGACCGAGGCTGACCAGTAGGGAACCTTGCCGGCGTTATCGATGCGCACGACGCCTTCGGTGAGATCGAAGCGGCAAGCGGCTTCGTAGAACGACGGATCGAGCGACTTCACCACTGGCGCTCCACCGACGTCCTTGTCGAGGCGGACGACCTTGTTGGGACCTGCGACCATCGCAAGGCGAGACCACGCATCACGCTCGGAAAAGCTGGGCACGAGCAGCAGAATGACGATGTGGGCGATGCCTGCGCCGATCAGTCCGATGGCCAGTGTGTGAAACAGCCTACGCATTGCACTGGACCCTGACGATGCGCGGCATTTCAATGCCGGACAGGCCGGTGCTGCTGGCGATGGGGGTATCGTAAAGCGTCAGCACCAAGTTCATGGCGCCGACACCGGTAACCGCGAGCCAATTGCCTGGCTCGGGCCGTTCGCCGACCGAAATCTCGATGGAATTGTCAGGCTGGCGCAGAACTTCCAGCGAATGCAATGCCGAGTCGCGGCGCATCCCCGATTTGAGCGCCGTGTGGGCCCTGTCAGTGGCGTAGAGCGTCCAGAACCGTGCGACCGGCAGCGATCCTTCGACGCGATAATTGCATTCACTCTTCAACGTGACGCCGCTGGAGTCGCGATCTGCGACAAAACTGAGACCTTCCGCACGGCCAAGCGCGAGAACGCCGTCACGTGCCACACGCGCCTTGGAGTAGGGATCGGCATCCGGCGTGCCGATGTCGGGGAAGGCGGTCCAGGGGCCGACCGATACGGCGCCGATGCCCTCTTGCGAATTGAGCACCATGCCTACGCTTGCAGCACCACCGCCGACCGCGACGGCAAGGGCGAGAGCTATCAGGAGCGATTGTTTCAGCATGAGCCGCCGCAGGATGGAGTTGGCGGAGGAATATCCCGCCATGTGACTGGAAGGCAAGTCGGGAACGGCTGCAACCGGTGCGGGGCCTGTTGTTGGCAGGCTTCTCGCAACGTCACAGCGCCGAAAGCGTTTCGGGCTCGGGTGGCGGCTCGATGGCAGGTGCGTTGTGGAAGAAATCCGCGATGTCGCGCAGCGCGCGCGTGGTGGTGCTCGATAAGACAGGAGGACGATCGGATGTATCGGCCACCGCCGGCTGCCCCCCGTTCTTTTCGGCCTCCTTGGCCTTGGCGATCGCGGCCGGGTCGACGAATGGGTTCTTGATGCCCGGAATGGGCTTCAGGTCGATGTTCTGGTGGGCATAGACCATGAAACGCTGCCAGATCATCGCCGGTAGCGAACCGCCGGTCATCTTGTTGGTTGGCGAGAAGTCGTCGTTTCCAAGCCAGACTGCGGCCGTGTAGTTGCCGGTGTAGCCGATGTACCAGGCGTCGCGGTAGGATTGGGTGGTGCCGGTCTTGCCGGCGGACCGGATGTTGGGGAGGGCAGCCTTGCGTGCCGTGCCGACCTCGGGAATCTGCACCATGATCGAGTTCATCGACACGACTGCCTGCTCGGACAGCACGCGGTGCGGCGGCGGCGCGTCCTTGCTGTAGTCGTAAACGAGCTGGCCTGAATGGGTGACGAGCTGGGTGATGCCGTGGCGCGTGCCGACCATGCCGTCCTGCGCCAGCACGCTGTAGCCGGTCGCCTGATCCATGACGGTCAGGCCCGACGTGCCAAGCACCATGGTCTTGTGGGCGCTGACAGGAGATTCGACGCCCATCGCCTCGGTCATCGCCTTGATTGGTGGAATGGAAAGGTGATCCTTGGCAAGCCGCACCGGCACAGTGTTGATCGACTTGACCAGCGCGGTCGTCAGCGTCATGCGGCCGGAGTAGCCGCGCGTGTAGTTTTTCGGCGACCACGTGCCCCAGCTGATCGGACCGTCGGAAATGATCGAATCCGGTGTGAAGCCGTTCTCCATGGCGGTTGCGTAGACATAAGGCTTGAACGACGAGCCGGTCTGGCGCTGTGCCCTGGTGGCACGGTTGAACTGACTTGCGCCGTAGTCGCGGCCACCAACGATGGCGCGAACCGCTCCATTGGTCTCGATGACGACGACAGCGCCTTCGGTGACGTTGAATTCCTTGCCGAACTGGCGCAGGTGGAATTCGACCGACTCCTCGGCTGCCTTTTGGATGTTCATGTCGATCGTCGTGCGGGCGACCAGCGAGTGGATGCCTGACTTCGCGGCGATCTTCTTGACCTCGTCGAAGGCCCAATCGAGGAAATAGTCGGGGCTCTTGCGATCGCCGCGATCAACGATGTCGGCGGGGTGCAGCCGTGCTGACAGCACCTGGCCTTCCGTCATGAAACCCGCCTGGACAAGGTTGCTGAGCACGACGTTTGCGCGAGCGCGCGCAGCAGGAAGGTTAATGTGAGGGGCGTATTTGGTCGGCGCCTTGAACAAGCCGGCGAGCATCGCCGCCTCAGCGAGGTTGAGATCCTTGACCTGCTTGCCGAAGTAGAAATCGGCGGCCGCCGCAATACCGAATGTGCCGCCGCCCATATAGGCGCGGTCGAGGTAGAGCTGCAGGATTTCCTTCTTGGACAGGTTCGATTCGAGCCAGAGCGACAGGAACGCTTCCTTGACCTTGCGTTCGACGGTGCGCTCATTGGTGAGGAACAGGTTTTTGGCGAGCTGCTGGGTGATGCTCGAACCGCCTTGAACGACGGAATTGGCGCGCATGTTTTCCGACATGGCGCGGACCAGGCCGAAGAAATCGATGCCGTAGTGCTCGAAGAAGCGGCGGTCTTCGGTTGCCAGCACCGCCTTGATGAGGTGGTCGGGCATCTCGTCGACAGGCACCGAGTCTCGCTGGATGATGCCGCGCTGGCCGATCTCATTGCCGTAACGATCAAGGAAGGTGACGGCGAAGTCGTCCTGATTGCGCCAGTTGCCGGTAGTCTCCTGGAAAGCCGGCATGGCGAGCGCGAGCATGACGACCGAGCCGCCGGCCGCCATGGTGAATGACTCGCTCAACACCTCAATGACGCCGCGGCGCCAGCCTTTGACGCGAAAGCGGCGGAAGAAGATCGTGGCGCTTTCCCAGAACTGTTGCGCCCTGAAACGCAGTTCGTAGAGCGTGGAGTCGAGCCATGCGTCGATGGCCAGCAGGCCAGCCGCGATACGGCCTCTCTTCTTGCGTGGTTCGGTGGGATTTTCCATTCGAGACGAGCCCGGGCGTGCTGCAGCTTATACCAAAATACTTTTGCTGGCGAATTCAGGGCGCGCGTCCCTCGGCCCATGCCTGACTTGTCACCGATTTTTGCCGGTACGACAAGAGGCAGTTGGACACAGCTGGGGGATTACGAAAAATGCGCCAGTATAGGAATATATTCTTGACAACGTGACGGTGCTTTGGTAGTGTCTGGCTATCGTCAAAGATAGTGTAGCCAAACCGGCTGCACCGACAGGCAGTTTCCCAAAACATTGTTATGGAGGTTTCGTTGGTCGCGAAAGCGGACGAGCGATGGCTGGCACTGCGCGCGCTATTTGAAGGTGCGGCGGTCGATGCCGCGCTGCTATCGGCAGCGAGCGGTTATGCGGTGTCTTCGATCGACAGACGCATCCTGCGGGATGGCTGGGCGAGCCCGATTGCGGGCGATTTCGACGATCGGCTGGCGCGGCTGGCCGATTCCCTTGTCGGGCAGGTCGAAACACTTCGGCTGGAAAACGAAGGCGGTCTCGACAAGGCCCAGGTCGCCATGGTCGGCTCGATCGTCAGGACGGTCGAAAAGATCAGCGAACTGATGCGGGGAGGCGATGCAGCCAAGGTGAGCCAGACGAACAGAGATGCAGAAATGGCGGACGTGCTTGCAAGGATCGACCGACGCATCGTCGAGCTTGCTCGAGACTATGCACGAGTGCTGGGCGCGCAAGAACCTGACTGTTCGCCAAGGTGAGCTGACCGCCAAGGAGTGGTTTTGGTCAGCCCGTATTGCTCAGTATCTGCTCGAAGCAGAGCCGGCGACATGGCTGGTGGTCGGCGGACGCGGTGCGGGCAAGACGCGGCTGGGGGCCGAATGGGTCAACTCCATGGTGCGAGGGCTTTCGCCCTTTGCGAGTCGGCCGCATTCTCCAATTGCGCTGGTCGGCGAGACTTTGGCCGATGTGCGCGAGGTGATGATCGAAGGGCCGTCCGGGATCGCAACGATTTCGCGTCACGACAGGCCGCGTTTCGAACCGAGCCGCAAAAGGCTGGTCTGGGACAGTGGCGCCGTAGCGCAGATTTTTTCCTCCGAAAACCCCGACAGTCTGCGCGGGCCGCAGTTTCAGGCGGCGTGGTGCGATGAACTGGCGAAGTGGAAACATGCCGAGGCCTGTTTCGACATGCTGCAGTTCGGGCTCAGGCTTGGYGACAGGCCGAGGCAGATCATCACCACGACACCACGACCGGTGCCGCTGTTGAAGCGGCTGCTGGCCGACCCGGAGGTTGTGGTGACACGCATGCGGTCGGACGAAAACAGCGCGAACCTCGCGCCCGGCTTTCTGGGGGCGATCCGCAGTCGTTATGGCGGCAGCGTGCTGGGCCGGCAGGAACTGGACGGCGAACTGATCGAGGATCGCGACGATGCCTTGTGGTCGCGCGATATGCTCGAGGCAGCCCTGGTCGCGGAAGCGAGCGACTTGCGCCGTATCGTGGTGGCGGTCGATCCGCCGGCGAGTTCGCGGAAAACTTCTGATGCGTGCGGCATTGTTGCGGTCGGACTCGATGGCGCGGGCAGGGCGGTGGTCCTAGCCGATGCGACGGTCCAAGCGGCGAAACCGCAGGATTGGGCTGGCACGGCGGTCAGGCTGTTTCACCGCCTGGAAGCCGACAGCATTGTTGCCGAGACCAATCAGGGCGGCGAGATGGTGACGGCGGTAATCCGCACTGTCGATCCGGCGGTGCCGGTCAAGGCAGTGTGGGCGCGGCGGTCGAAATGGCTGCGCGCCGAGCCGATTGCCGCACTCTATGCACAGGGCAAAGTTCGACATGCCGGGCGCTTTTCCGCGCTTGAAGACGAGATGTGAGATTTCGGCCCGAATGGGTTGTCGAATGGCCGTTCTCCCGATCGCGTCGATGCGCTGGTCTGGGCAATCGGCGAACTGATGCCGGACTGGTCGACCGAACCGCGAATCCGCGATTTTCTCTGAACAGGAAACGATATGGCTTTGAATTGGCCTTGGTCCTGGCGGACTGGGAGGGGCAGCACCGTGCCTGAACGCAAAAGCGGCGGGCCGACTGGCTTTGTCGCCATCCATGCGCAGGGCGAGGCGCGCTGGACGCGGCGCGATTATGCGGGACTTGCGCGCGAAGGTTTCATGCGCAACCCGATCGTGCATCGCTCGGTGCGCCTGATCTCGGAGACGGCGTCGGCCATTCCCTGGCTGTTCTATGAGGGCGCCAGCGAACTGGACGACCACGGCTTGCTGAAGCTGTTCGAGCGGCCGAATGAGCGGCAGGCCGGCGGCAGCTTCATGGAAGCGCTGTACGGGCACCTGCTGCTTTCGGGCAATGCCTATGTCGAGCTGGTCGAGGCGGGCGGTGGAGCGCGCGAGCTGCACCTGCTGCGGCCTGACAGGGTCGCTGTGGCAGCTGATGCGAGCGGTTGGCCGACGGCGCTTGAATATCGCGAGGGCAGTGCGCGCCGTCGTATCGGCCTCGGCCTGAGCGAACAGGGCGGTGCGGCGCATCTGACACTCTTCCATCCACTCGACGATCACTACGGATTCCCACCGCTCGAAGCCGCACTCATCGCGCTCGATACGCACAATGCGGCGGGGCGCTGGAACAAGGCGCTGCTCGACAACTCGGCGCGGCCCTCCGGTGCCTTGGTCTATGCACCCAAGGACGGCGGCAATCTGAGCGACGAACAGTTCGACCGGCTGAAGGCTGAACTCGAAGATGGCTATTCGGGAACGACGCGCGCCGGCCGGCCGCTGCTGCTCGAGGGCGGGCTCGACTGGAAAGCGATGGGGCTGACGCCCAAGGACATGGATTTCATCGAGGCCAAGCATTCGGCGAGCCGCGACATAGCACTCGCCTTTGGCGTGCCGCCGATGCTGCTCGGTATTCCAGGCGACAATACCTACGCGAACTATCAGGAGGCGAACCGCGCCTTCTATCGCCTGACTGTCCTGCCGCTGGTGGCCAGGACGGCGAGGGAGCTTTCGGCCTGGCTGGCGCCGGCTTTCGGCGACGGCTTGCGGCTTTGGTACGACGCCGACCAGGTCGAGGGGCTTGCCGGGGAGCGCGACGCGCTTTGGGCCAGGGTCGAAGCGGCCAACTTCCTGAGCGACGATGAAAAGCGCGAGGCCGTGGGCTACCCGCCGCGCGGCTGAACAATCCCAAATACAGGACCGAAGAGCCATGACGTACATATCCGACCCCGGCTGGCTGTGGTTGGCCAAGGGCGCGGGTGCGATTGCCGGCTCGGCGATCTCGCTCGCTTACATCCTGCCGCAAGGACGACGAGAGGCCGCTGTCCGCTTCTCGGTGGGCGTTGTTTGCGGGCTGGTGTTCGGGGGCACCGTTGGCCTGAAGATCGCCGCCGAACTCGGCATCGAAGAGCTGATCAGCCCAACCGAGATGACGATGATGGGGGCAGCGGCCGCAAGCCTTTGTGCGTGGTGGGCGCTCGGCTTCGTCATGCGCGCCTTTGAAGGCAACCGCATCGGCCGCTGGATCGACCAAAGACGCAAGAGGAGTGGCGCTCATGATGCATGAGGCAGCGACGCGGAATGGCGAACGGAAATTCGTCGACCTGGTGCTCGACGAGGTTGCTGTCGACGGCACCTTCTCGGGTTATGCCAGCCTGTTTGGGCGGATCGATCTCGGCAAGGATGTGGTTGAGCGCGGGGCGTTTGCCAAATCGCTGCGGACACGGGGTGCTGCCGGCATTCGCATGCTTTTCCAGCACGATCCCAACCAGCCGATTGGCACCTGGACGGAATTGAAGGAGGACAACCGCGGCCTGTTCGTGCGCGGCAGGCTGGCAAAAGACGTTGCCCGCGCCCGTGACGTGCATAATCTTTTGCGTGGCGGCGCGCTCGACGGCCTTTCGATTGGTTTCCGCGCCGTGAAAGCGCGCAAGGAGCAGGCAAGCGGGGTGCGCCACATCCTTGAGGCCGATCTCTGGGAAATCTCGATCGTCACCTTTCCGATGCTGCCTGAAGCGCGCATCGACACGGTCAAGGGGCGCGGCCGACTGCCGACAACCAGACAATTCGAAGGTTGGCTCACGCGGGACGCTGGGCTGACCAGGAGCGACGCCCGGGCGGTCATCGCCGAGGGTTTCGCCAGCCTCGTGCGCAAGCGGGACGCCGCATGGGGATCAGAGAGCGGCCTTGCCGAACGTATCAGGCAGGCCACGCGCATGATCAAGCAAAAAGGAAGCAGCGTATGAATGAGACCCACGCGCCGCGCGCACCCGAAATAAAGGGAGCGGCTGGCGATACACTCGACCTGAAGGATGCCTTCGGCGAGTTCATGACCACCTTCGAAGCCTTCAAGGACAGCAACGACGAACGCCTGGCGCAGCTGGAAGGCAAGCTTGGCGCCGATGTAGTGACCTCCGATAAGGTCGACCGCATCTCACGTGCGCTTGACGAGCAGAAGAGAACGCTCGACGGCCTGTCGCTGAAGCGGCTGCGGCCGGCACTTGGACGCGACGGCCGTTCGATGCCAAGCGAGCACATGGACGCCTTCGACGCCTATATGCGCAGCGGCGACGACCGCCAGCTGCGCTCGCTCGACACCAAGGCCATGTCTTATGGCTCCGGTCAGGACGGCGGCTATCTGGTGCCGAGCGAGACGGAAACCGAAATCGGGCGCCGGCTGTCGACATTGTCGCCGCTGCGTTCGATCGCTTCGGTGCGCCAGGTGTCAGCCGCCGTGCTGAAAAAGCCTTTCACCGTCACTGGCCCGGCCGTCGGGTGGGTGGCGGAGACGGCGACGCGACCGCAGACTGCGACGCCTGTCCTGGCGGAGCTGCAGTTTCCGACGATGGAACTCTACGCCATGCCGGCGGCCACGGCCTCGCTGCTCGAAGACAGCATCGTTGATCTCGACCAGTGGATCGCCTCCGAGGTCGAGACGGCCTTTGCCGAGCAGGAAGGCACGGCCTTCGTCAATGGCAACGGCGTCAACAAGCCCAAGGGCTTCCTCGACTACAACAAGGTGGCCGAGGCGAGCTGGGCCTGGGGCGACATCGGCTATGTAGTGACTGGCGTCTCGGGCGCATTGCCTGCATCGAGCCCATCGGACATCTTGATCGACACCGTCTACACGGTGAAGGCCGGATACCGGCAGAACGCCAACTGGGTGATGAACCGCAAGACCCAGGCGTCGATCCGCAAGCTCAAGGACGCCGACGGCAATTATCTCTGGCAGCCACCTTCGGCACCTGGCCAGCGCGCGATGCTGATGGGCTTCCCGCTAGTCGAAGCCGAAGACATGCCGGATGCAGCACCCAACGCGACTCCGATCGCCTTCGGCGATTTCGGCCGTGGCTACCTCGTCGTTGACCGCACCGGCGTGCGGGTGCTGCGCGATCCCTATTCCGCCAAGCCCTACGTGCTTTTCTACACGACCAAGCGTGTTGGCGGCGGGGTCCAGGACTTCAGCGCGATCAAGCTGCTCAAATACGGCACCGCGTAAGCCGGCGTGAACGGGCCTCGCGCCCGTTCGCCGCTCAGTGCCGTCGCGGCCCCGGGGTTCCTCCCACCGGGGCCGCTCCTTTTCCATCCAGACACAGGTGATGAATGACCCTGATCAGAACCGGCGCGCCGGCGTTGGAGCCCGTGACGCTGGTCGATGCCAAGGCGCATCTGCGCATCACCCATACGAGCGAAGACGGGCTGCTAAGCGGCCTGATCCGCGCCGCGCGCGAGGATGTCGAGCGCACGACGGGCATGGCATTGATCGACCAGACCTGGCGGCTGGTGCTCGACTGCTGGCCGACCGACAATTTCGTGATGCTGGTGCGGCATCCGGTGCGGCAGGTGCTTTCGGCGACGATTTTCGGCAGCGAGGGTGCGGCGTCTATCGTCAATCCGGCTGCTTACCAGCTGGATACCCTTTCGCGACCCGCACGCATCCATTTCGACAGCGCGCCGGGGCGGCTGCGCGCGATGAACGGCGTAGAGATCGACTTTCGCGCCGGCTTTGGCGAGGCGGGCACRGATGTGCCCGACCTGCTGAAGCGGGCGATGCTGCTGCTTGTGGCGCATTGGTACGAGTTTCGCACGAGCTTCGGTCCGGAGGACCAGCCGGTGTCTTATCCCGGTGGTTATGATCGCCTGCTTTCCGGCTATCGCGCACGGAGGCTCTGATGCGCATGAGCTTCATCGATCCTGGCGCGCTGCGCAGCGAACTTGCGCTGGAAGAATGCGTGACGACGCCGGACGCCCTTGGCGGCCATACACAAAGCTGGGTCGAACTGGCGACACTGTTTGCCTTGGTCGAACCGGTGTCGGCGCAAAGTGTGTTTGGCGCCGACCAGACGCTTGAAACGGCGACGCATCGCGTCACCATGCGATGGCGGGCCGGGCTGAAAAGCGGGATGCGCCTGCGCCGGAACCAGCGTGTGCTGGACATCATTACTGTCCACGATCCGGATGAAACGCAGCGCTATCTCGTTTGTCGCACAAGGGAGGAAGGCGCATGAATGTGACGATGAAGTTGACACTCGACGGGCTGAAGCGGGCGCTGCGCTGGAAGGCGCATGAACTGGCGGAAGATGTCGAACAGGGTTACCGTGGCGACGTTGCTGAGGTGTCAGCTGCGCCGCCGCCGAGGCAGGTAAATCCGCGCAGGATGAGGGAGCGAGACGATGACCGCCCCGGCCGCTGAGTTGCAGAAGGCGGTGTTTGCGGCACTTCGCGGCAATGCGCCGCTGGTGACGCTTCTGGGCGGCCCGAAGATCCACGACCAGGCGCCGGCCAATGTAGTCTTTCCCTACCTGACGTTCGGCCGAACGAGTGTCTATGACTGGAGCACGGACACCGAGAGCGGCACCGAACAGCTGTTTTCGGTCCATGTCTGGTCAAAATCCCAAGGCAAGCGCGAGGCGCTCGAGATCATGGAGATCGTGCGTACGCTGCTCGACGATGCGACCCTAAACTTGGGGACGCAGCATCTGGTCAGCATGCGGCTCGAATTCTCCGAGGCATGTTTCGACGACAGGCTTTCGCTGCACCACGGGCTGCTGCGCTTTCGCGCGGTGACCGAGCCAAAAGCTGCCTGACAGGCGCATCGCCCGCAACATCATTCTCAAGACATTTCAGGAGGCCAATTCATGGTCGCACAGAAGGGCAAGGACCTTCTGCTCAAGATCGACAGCAACGGTCTGGGCAGCTTTGTCACGGTTGCGGGCCTGCGCTCCAAGCGCATCGCCTTCAACAGCGAGACTGTCGACATCACCGATGCGGAGTCTGCGGGACGCTGGCGCGAGCTTCTGGCCGGAAGCGGGGTGCAACGGGCGTCGGTGAGCGGCTCCGGCATCTTCAAGGACCAGCA